>JBGCDX010000053.1:0-2966 GCA_045105815.1 Gammaproteobacteria bacterium | reverse complement strand
CCCATAATATTGGGAAAGCGATCCCTAAGAGCATCTATAACATCGCTAGTATCGTCAACGGATAAAGTGGTTTGGGTTACAAAAGCTGTTTTACTCATGTCAGTAACATTTAGCTTGGCTACATCATCTGTATTTTCGACTAAGTGTATTTGTCCTCCAAAAGAATTATCATATTGACCCATGGTGCCTTCAACTTCTGGGTGCCCTTTGTGTCCAATCAAGATAGTATCTAACCCGTCTTTGCTATAACGCACAACCTCAAGATGCACTTTGGTTACGAGTGGGCATGTAGCATCGAATACTTGCACATCACGACTTTTTGCTTCTTCTTGAACCGCTTTTGAAACGCCATGCGCACTAAAAATAACCGTTGAACCATCTGGAACCTGGTGTAATTCATCAACAAATATTGCACCTTTGTCTTTTAAGTTATTCACCACGAATTTGTTATGCACTACTTCATGACGAACATAGATGGGTGCACCAAACATTTTCAATGCTCGTTCAACTATTTCTATTGCACGATCTACGCCTGCACAAAAACCACGTGGATTAGCGAGTAATACCTCCACTATTTAGTTTCCTCTTTAGTAAAGACTGCTTGTATGATCATTAAGGTTGCGCCAAGCAGGATGGCTGAATCAGCAATATTAAACGTTGGCCAATGACAAGTAACCTGGTTAATTTGAAAAAAGAATGGTAAGCAGCCTTCGTGCGATGGATAAAACCAGTCAATAAAATCAATAACATGTCCATAAATACTTCGATCTATTACATTTCCGACAGCTCCACCAAGTATCAAGGATAGACTGCACGCGAGCAATTTCTCTTTTGAGGACAGCTTTTTTAACCAGAGAAAAATAAAAATGCTGACACCAATCGCTAAGGCTGTAAAAAACCAACGTTGCCATCCACCAGCATTACTAAGGAAGCTAAAAGCAGCACCCTTGTTAAAGGTTAAGGTGAAATTAAAGAATGGTAGAAAATTGTTGGGGTTATGAGGTATCAGAAACTCTAAAGCAGCCTGTTTGCTGGCTTGGTCCAGAGTGATTACCAAAGCTGTTAGCCAGAGCCACTTAAGCATATTTACGTGCCTCGCCTGGTCCATCAGGTAAGTTACTTACGCAACGAGAGCATAGTTCTGGATGTATATTGTTTTTGCCTACATCTTCTCGATGATGCCAACAACGCACGCATTTCTGATGTGATGATTTTGAAGTCTCGATAAAATATTCTGCACCATCCTCATTAACTATTTTATGAGCTGTAGTGGGGGCTTTTCCTGATTTTAATTCAGCATAGGAAGTGATAAAAATAAAACGCAACTCATCACTTGAAATCTTCTTTAAATATGCAGGCGCATTCCAAATTTTTACTTCTGCCTCTAACGAGGAACCAATTTCTTTATTACTGCGAAGCGCTTCAAGTTGTTTGCTAATTTTTTCTTTAGCCTCAAGTATTCCATTCCAATCTGCGTCAGAAATTATGCTGTCATTATCAAAATCATTTAAGTTATACCAATTTTGTATAAAAACTGAATTATTGCGTTCGCCCGGAAGGTGTCGCCAAACTTCTTCTGCGGTAAAACTTAAAATTGGCGCAATCCATCGCACTAACGATTCGGCAATATAGAACATTGCGGTTTGCGCAGATTTACGTGCAGGGCTATTTTCTTTTGTTGTGTATTGCCTGTCTTTTATAATATCTAGATAATCACTACCTAACTCTAATATGCAAAAGTTATGAATTAAGTTATAGATTCTGTGGAACTGATATTTTTCATAATGCGCCAGTATTTCTTTTTGTAATCGATTGGTTTTCCAAACGATCCAATAATCAAGTGCAATCATTTCACTTGAAGATACTTTGTCCGTATTGGGGTTAAAGCCATCAAGATTTGATAATAGGTAGCGCAACGTGTTTCTGATGCGTCGATAGGCATCAGAGGTGCGATTAAGAATTTCATCAGATACGCTTAGTTCGCCACTATAATCGGTAGCCGATACCCAAAGCCGTAATACATCTGCACCCATGGAATTACAAATCTTCTGAGGTGCGACAACGTTGCCAATAGACTTAGACATTTTCTTACCATCAGCATCTACCACAAATCCATGTGTGAGCACTTGTTTGTAAGGTGCATGACCATACATGGCGGTAGCTGTTTTTAGCGAAGATTGAAACCAGCCGCGGTGTTGGTCAGAACCTTCTAAGTAAAGATTTACTTTTTCATTATTATCAAGATCTACGCCCAAACGTTTTTGTGCAACTGCATAATGAGTCACACCAGAGTCAAACCATACATCTAAAGTGTCGGTTACTTTCTTATATTGATCCGCTTCATCTTTGAGAAATTCTTTTATGTCAGTGTCATACCACGCATCCATACCCTCTTGTTCGACTTTTAGTGCAATTTTCTCAATATGGTCAGCAGTATTGGGATGTGGCTGTTCAGTATTTTTGTCAATAAAAAAGGTTATCGGAACGCCCCAAGTGCGTTGTCTGGAAATACACCAATCCGGGCTGCTCGCTAACATACCTTCAATGCGGGCTTTGCCCCAATCCGGGATCCATTCAACTTTCTCAACTTGGCCATTAACTTCTTTAATTAAATTATTTGCACCCATGCTGATAAACCATTGTGGAGTGGCTCTATATATAAGGGGAGTTTTGGTACGCCAGCAGTGAGGGAAGCTATGTTGGAATTTAGTTTGGTGAATCAATCTATTATTAGAAACTAAAGTCTCAATTACTTTCTCATCTACTTTATAAACATGCTCTCCTGCAAATAATTCGGTTTCTGGTTTAAATACGCCATGGTCATCCACTAAATTCAGTGTGCCAATAGAATACTTTTTGCCGACATTGAAATCATCTACACCATGGTCAGGTGCAGTATGAACAGCGCCAGTACCTGTTTCTGTAGTTACATGATCTCCAAGAATGATGGGCACAGTCTTGTCGTA
>JBGCDX010000052.1:0-2782 GCA_045105815.1 Gammaproteobacteria bacterium | reverse complement strand
ATATCTGAGCTTGTAGAATTGTTTTGTGTTTTGTTTGATCTTCAACAGGTGGGTTTAAGACTGACTGTCTTAGATCGTGCCATGTGTCCACGATTTCATGTAGACAGGGTGCCTTCTCGATTAGTGTGTACCTACAACGGGGCTGCATCAGAGTGGTTGCCAAACAACAAGATTGATCGCAGTAAACTGGGTAGAGGTAATAATGGGCTTACTGATGACGAATCTGGTCTGTATCAAAGTGAAAATGACATCAATAAACTAAATGTTGGCGATGTTGCACTATTAAAGGGAGAAAGTTGGCAGGGAAATGAAAATGCAGGGTTAGTGCATCGATCACCATATGTGCCTGTAGGAAATAAAAGGCTATTGCTGACGCTGGATTTTCTTGGTTAATGCCTTCCAATTATTAGGTAAAAGCAATGTTCTTGCTACGGATACATTTACTCAGACAATTCAAAAATGAGATACAGCATATGTACATCTCATTTCTTGATTTTGATTAATGTTCAACCTATTAATTTCACTGAAATAAGCTATTATAATTTCATCTAGTCAATTCGTAGGAGTGTAAAATGGCATGTAGTGAAATTCATTCTCATCCAGAGCACAATCATGGACCCAATTGTGGTCATACAGCGATTCGCCATGATGATCATATAGATTATTTATATGATGGACATTTGCATCACCCACATGACGATCATTGTGATGAACATGTGATTGGTGTGAATAAAATCAATCCTAATGAATGTAAGCAAATTGAAGCATGTGGTGAGCATGTTCATGGACCAGATTGTGGACATGAAGCGGTGCCACATGGTGATCATGTTGATTACATCGTTGAAGGTAGATTACATCATGTACATGTAGATCATTGTGATGATCATGGCCCCATTGAAGTGTTAACGACGTAATTTTCCCAATGTTATAGTGTTGTAAGATCAATCGAATCTGATTCGGTTGATCTTTTTTGGTTTATTGATGTTCTTTTTATCGATTTAATGTGAAGCAATTTTGCTAAAAGATTTATATGACTGAGTAGTCAAAATAGCAGTAGCTTCAGAAATTGCAAAATCGTCATGTCTTAAGTACCAACCATTTTCGAGCTGATATAGTATTCCCATCTTTCCAAGCTTTACATTTTTACCATCACACCAGTTGAGGGTGACGTTGAGCATTTCTTGTTTTTCTCCACTTAACGTTTGATGCACTTTCATTTTGATGACTCTATCGCTTCTATTAACGACATTTGGATAGTGCAGGTCGACATTCATATCATCTTTTTGCAAGTCAAGAATAGCAATGCTCATTATTGCTCCGACATATACCGCTTCAGCACTTATAGCTAATTCATTATAAGACATGTTTGGTTCTTGGCACGCAAATGTATCAAAAGTCGTAAGGATATAAAGTAAACAAATAAAGGGTGATTTTCTCATAGCAGACGCTCAAAATATTAGTGTTATTGGCGTTGTATATGGTTTATTTTTGTCAAACCACTACACAAAACAAGAACTATCTCTTATATATATCGTCTACAAGCTATAATACTTTAATACTTTAGAAGTAAAATAGACCGCTAAACTAAAAAAACTAATACTCATCAGAAGTTTATTTATCCATCGTTAGCATTTGAATGCTTAAAACCAAGCATAAATCCTTATTTGTCTGACTAGTTTTATTGGCTATCAGATGTAGTTTTGATATTGCTAGCTAATTTAGATTATTTGATTTGTTATAAACTTTTTTGAAAGTTTGGCAGAATCCGTAAGATACTTTAATTGCCACCATGAACAGATAGGGGAGACTTATGAAAACCACAATCACTTTTGCATTGCTTGCTTCAATGTTGCTACCATTTAATCTCATAGCGAAAGACACACAATCAGCAGCTAACGACACTGTTGCAGATAGAGTGATTAATCAGCAGCGTCAAAATCTTTCTACCAATACAGATGGAAAAGGTTTTGGTCCTCAATCCCCACGTGATATTGATTCAATATCCGGGAGTAATCAGGTGGCTTTTAATGCGGCACCGAGCTATTCACAAATGAATTTATGTAATATTCATTTCCATAAAAATGCAGAACACAAAGGTGGTGAGTTCACAAAATATGCAGGCAATGGTAATGGACAAGGTTATAAAACAGGATTTATATACTCCGGTAATTTAACCAAGAAAGAAGTTGCACCTGTTAGCAAGCCAATATGCCCAAGTGACTACGGTAATCTCTATCCTGGAGATACCATTGAAGTTCATTACGTTCATTCAACTGCACAAGTTAAACCTGGACCAACATTAGGTTCATGTCTTAATGATGCGATTAAAAATCCACAGCTACGCGTAGAAACTCAAATATATGTCTTAGTGAATGATAAAGATGCTGGTGATTTTATAACATTTACACAATTCGGAAAAAAAGATGGTTTTCATCAAGCATTGAATATCCCTCAGGATACGGGAATTCCAATTCAATATGCTGGTTCAACAACAGGGCCAAGTTATAACGAACAAGGTTCACCTTTTCAAGTGACTTGGAGCGTTCGCAGTAAAGTCATTAAAGTTGATATCAATTCGGTAGGGAAGTGGTGCGAAAGTAATGTGTTCAATGAAGATCATGCGCATGGCGTGAGAAATCTTGTTACGAACCCTGATCTTTTGTCTGAGATAAAATGAAATTTATTGAGCGTGAATTTGGTGTTGTAGAAATAAAATTTCCCTATTTATACTGCTAAAAAATTCGGCTGTCGCTGGATGTTTATGGATCTTTTTTCTTATTTG
>JBGCDX010000051.1:0-9855 GCA_045105815.1 Gammaproteobacteria bacterium | reverse complement strand
TGCGACCAATAAATATTTATGTATTTGCTGATTGAAACCATTGTTATTTGTTTTCAATAAAGCAACTCCAAACAACGTATCAATAGAGTTTAGTGATTTTTTTTCTAATTCTGCATTGCTTTTACTTGATTCATTCTGCGTGCTTTGCTCATCTTCCAGTACTTGAACCTCGTATTGTCGACTTTGACCTAAATCTTGAACATATAGCATAATCGCTAAACTATAATAAGCATCACGATGACCTAGATTTGCTGCTTGAGTGAGAAGTCTATGAGCTATTTCATACGCGTCACTCAATGACACTTCTTCTAACGTTTTGCTATCAAAATTATTGGCTAAAAATAACTGACCATTGTCTATTTCATAATTACAATCAATACAAAAATGACACATTCCCATACTATAGGTTCGCGCTGCAGTATCTAAACTGTCTTCAGATATATTATTAATTTCTTTGACACACTGATCTACTGCAGCTTGATCAGTAGAATTAATGATTTCAGAGAAAATATTATCTGTTGCAGAGGCTAATGAAAAATAACTCATCAACAATAGACTTACAATTATTATAGAAGTTAACAGTAAGGAAGCTTTCACAATGCATCCAGTTTAAAAATAGTAGTTAACTATATCAACCACCCATCTAGTCACATCAAAACCTAAAGACGAATGGGTAAATTAAATGAATAAAAGGATTGTATTACGAGCAACGCGCTACTGACGTACAATAAATAGTATTAATCAAATACCAGTTTCTTGTATGAATCGATCCGCCTCAGAAATTGATATCTCTAATTCTTTTATAAGTTTATCTGTATCAGACTCAACTTGAATGAGCTCGCCACGAAGTGATGCTATCGCTTTAGCATTTAAATTATGCTTTAAAAATAATACTTGATCTCTAAATGGCCTCAATACCGGCTCAATTCTAGATTCAGCCAAACGCATGGCAGCCATTAGTTGCTCATAACGTACTTTTGTATCTTTTAATTGTTGTTCACTTTGAGTACGCAATTTAGCGCTTTCATATTGACTCAGTTCTTGCTCCCATTCTTTAAACAGCGCAATAGACACATCTTCAACGCTATCAATTCTAGCGGTTACTTCATCTGCTCGAGCTTCGCTCTTTTGCAGTTCCTTGTTTAGCTTTTTATAGGTGTCTTCCAAATCACCACCTTGAAAATTTGCTACAGAGCTAAACTCTTCAAGCGCTGACTGAAACTGCTCTTTAGCATCTTCTTGTGATTGTTTAGCTTCTTGAACACGATCCACCATTATATCGCGCTTATGAATTCCGACCTTCTCCAAAGCCCCGTAATATGCTTGTGAACATGCCGTAATAAATAACAATAAGAACAAATAGCTTGGTACTTTAATTATAAGGTTTAATGTTTTTTTATGGCTCATTTTTATGGCTCATTGCAATGTAGTTTATTTGATAATGAATATTAACAATATTATTATACTTCGCTACCAATTAGTAATATATATCAAATAAAAAAACCTTTTAGCAAACATATAGTCTCATCCTTTACAATTATCAACATTCAATTTTTAAGATGACTGAAATGCCTAAAAAAAATTGCATCAATCTAAGCGATCTAAAACCCGGAAAGGTCATAGCCATTCAGTATTCTCTTTATAAACATTTCGCCATCATCAGTGATTGTTTCGATAATGGCATGCCAAAACTCATCTCTCTTTCATTCCACACTTCAGGAGTGCAGGAAGAAACTTGGCATAATGTTGTTGGGGACCATCCGATTGAAGAAAGTTACATCAAAGGCAATTATACTAAGGAGGTGATCTTAGCTAGAGCTAGAAGCTGCTTTAGTAAAGATATCAAATATAACCTATTCACATTTAATTGTGAGCATTTCGCTAGATATGCTCACGGCTTACCTGTAGAAAGTATTCAGGTGAAGCGAGCAATATATGGTGCTGCATTAGGAGCCGCATCATGTGCATTACTTCCCAAGCTTACTATTGCAAGATTTGTTATAGCCACCACTGTGGGTGCGACTACTTCCTTAAAGAACTCATTAAGTAAAATTTAAATATTATTATATTGAGATACCTTCCACCCTCATTAGATGCAATAGTGATTCTTCTAGCATAGAGCGCGCTTGCGCAGTAGTAGCATGTAAATATGAATGCAATGCTGCATCTTGACTACTTTCGTTTTCACACTCAGCACTATAAATTTCAAAAGCAACTAAATCACGCACCAACTCAGTAATATGCTTCGGGCACTCACATTTTATTGTGTTTGATATTTTAGATAGTTCAGCTAATTGCTTATTACTGAAACTTCTTGCAGGTATTGTTTGCTCAAAGTGTAAAGTTGAACCGGCCTCTAAACTAGGCAACCCTTCACTACCACCTGAATGATAAATGCATAAACGTGCTAACTCTTGCACATCAACCGATGTCCTTACAACTGTAGTTTGTGAAGACTGGATTTGCTCAATAAAATCTTGATTACTAAATCCATAGATTAAGATTACATGCCATGCACCTGATACTTCACGTATTTTTTGAAGGTCTGCATTAGTATGTTGGTTAATAGTAGGTCTCTCAACCACTACAACATCTGGTTGTTTTGAATTCTTAACGTTCTCTTCAAGCTCTGAAACATCTTCATAGATTCCAACAACACTTATACCTTTAACTTCAGGAAGACCATCGAGAACTCTAATTGGGAAGCTATCACCAATTAGCGCTACATAACTTGTGCTTTTATCTGATGCCTTTTCTTTGCTTGCTGAGTTGCTAATACGGGTAGTAATTATTGGATCTGATTCGACTCGTGACTTTAATTGTTCGGTATCTAACCCCGCGATTGTGCCTATCGATATTCCTGCATCCACCAACGATTTCAGTAACAACAATTTAGCGACATCATCACGCGAATAATTGCGATCGCCCGACGCAGTACGCAATGGAATAACAGCGTTATAACGTCTCTCCCAAGCCCTTAGTGTTTCTGAACCAATGCCAGTAATACGAGACACTGCACCAATTTTGTAGCTGTTTTCCTGATCATTGACTACCATATCTACTCCTACCTCAAGCCATAATATATACAGATTATGAATATAACTTAATTCAGTATATACATAACATGTACACATTCAACAACATGTTAACAATAATCGATTTATTATCTGTACATTACTTTAATGGCATGCAAATGCGTGAATTTATGTTTTATGTCGTCAAATTTGGCACGAATCCTATTTGCCTAAGTGTTTACTAAACTCTTTAAATTAATTCTGCGCAGAATGGACTTTATTTAATAGAATACTTTAAATGACTGACATTTTTTGTCTCTCCAATTAAGAAAATAATTAAGTGAGACCTATAACAAAATGATTAGATATAACGAACGAGCTTATACTTGCTGCAACCTATAACACTAGAATCCATTGCAGAATCCGTGTTCACAAACATAGTAAAATGAGGCTAAGTGTTTGAATTAGACTTTTGCGGTTCACGAATACTTGTGTCACTAGCTTCTTGCAAAATAGTATTTGCTTCGTCTTCATTAAACTCATACACAAGACTATCTCGATAATATTCAACCACTTTATTCATTATACGAATTACTTCAAAGTCCTTAAGATCATTTGAATTCTTAATACCTTCCATATATTTTAGAACTTTATGCTCCAAGGTACTCTCACCAAAATAACTCATGAATAAACCTCTGTATTTACTGGCAATTTGACTTCTATGGTATGGATCAACAACAAGCTGTGTGAATCTCATTATGCTTGAACGCAGTAATTCGCGTGACAAAGGGTTGGATAAACAGCTAACTAGATTCTAGAGACCCGTATTAACGCCACAGAGCATATATAAATTAACTTATTGTTGCTTATCAAATTCATTCATGATCGATTACTTTGCATCACAAATTATTTTTATTATCAATTACAGCATTTACAGTTAATAATTTTTACAGCCCAGGCTGTGTATAACTCAGTAATAAACGTATATTTATTGTGCATTATATTAGATCAAGTCTAACTTCTGACTACTAGTACTCAAAATTATAAATGCAATACTTTATTTTTGTTAAGTCGTTCACATTTTTGAAAATGCATTCAGCATAATGTGTCATTAAATAGTTGTTAAGTAACAATCAGTTATACTGTACGAACTAACATAGATTAGTAAGCTTGTTATCTTAATAGGGTTGGTAAAAAAAGGACGTTTTACTACTACAAGAGAGCTACATGAATATTTCAGAAGAAGAAAATGATTTTACAAAACGCGTGCTTGAAAGTGGAGAGCCTACTAATGATGCTGACATCATTACGTATGTAGAAACTATTCATAGCATAGCCAAGAAAAAAACCACCGGATACTTAAAGAAGCACCAAGTTAATTATCAACAATGGCGAATCTTAAAGGCGATATATCTAGAGCTTGCCATTACTCCTGCCAAAGTTTCAGCAGCAACATTTACCGACTCTGGAACGATTAGCAGGCAGCTTGAACTTCTAGAAACCAAAGGCCTAGTAAAAAGAGAGCATAGCAAACAAGATCGGCGTGTTGTAAACCTTAATCTAACCTCTAAAGGTGAACACATTGCCAGTGATGGTATTAGCTATAGCGAGAAGTTAGTGCGTTGTGTTCGCGAAGAAATTGGTGATACAAAAACAGAAGAATTTCACCAGGCTTTAATTGGTGCACTAAAATGCTCTGCATTTAGTTCAAGCAAATAACTAACCAACCATTTTCAATCCTCGCATACGAAAAAATCAATAATGCAAAAAAAAGCCTCCAAAGCTGGAGGCTTTTTACTTCTTATGCGTAATCACTTACGCATGGAGTTGGACTCTTTTAAAACTTTATGCTTTTAACGAAGTTTATGTCGGTACATATATACTGCACTCGAAATCATAATTCCTACTAAGGCAATAACATCAAATACAAGAATTGTTTGTGTAATGTCCATTTTTCTATTTCCCTATTGCTGTATTATTGATAAATCTATTTAACCGATACACTCTCTATACTTTATGCATCATTTGATTGCGATTTAATTTGTGCGATCCAATCGTATATCTCAATAACTTGATCACGACTCAAATTGGTATCATTTGCTGCATCTTCGGAAGAGGTTTGGTTACTATTCAACGAGAATAGTTTTTTAACTACAGGAAGCTTCTGCAAGCGAAACGGCTTATAAAGCCTTTGAATACTTTTGTTTGATAGCATGAATGCTCCTTTTCACTAATTAGTTATTTCCTATAACTCGGTTATTCTTCCTGAATAACCGTAACCCATTGTATAAACGTACTATTAAATTACATTAGTTTTAATACCAAATGGTTCTTTATACATGACAATTGGCACTAACTTACGGATTTTACGTACATTTTATACAAAAAATTTATGATTTTTATAATGTAGACCGGTATACCATGAGATGATGTATACCGCTTTATAGCCCTAACCTAGACTTCAAGCCAATCTAGATAAACCACGCCTTAAACTGTTCGTCGATGCCCAGTAGGTTTCCATGAAGGTGCAATCACATTCGGCATATCAGAACGTTTCAATAAAGTAGCAGGGGCCACTGCAAATTCACCAAAACGCTCATTTATTTGATCCATTGCTCGATTAAGACATTGACGCTGCTCATCTAACACATCAAAAAATGACAATTGATTCCCACTAGGCCGTAGATCAATTGCAGTAATCTGCACTTGAAATACACCCTCACCGTTCCAGCGCTCAAGCAATTTCTTAGCAAGCATCCAGATTTTTCGGCCATCATTAGTCGGCTCTTCTGTTTGAAATTTTCCTGCCAACCATTTGTGATTAGCATTCTTGACACGAAATCCAATAAAAAAACTACGTGCCTCTAATGCATGCTTGCGCAAACGCGCTGCAACTTTTTCGCTCATATGATGTAAATATGTTTTTAACACACTAAGACTTTTAGTATTAGGAGGCATAACTTTCCCATGTCCAATCGACTTTGGTGCTGCTACCGTTCTATTTAAAGGTTCAGTATCTAAACCTTGCGCCATATACCAGATACGTCGCCCTATATTTCCAAAACGCCTAGCTAACTCTCCTATCGGTAATTTAACCATATCACCGCAAACGTATACCTGCCTATCGTTAAGAAATTCTCCAATACCTCCCGCAATACCAGAAAGTTCTGTAACAGGAACATCTTTCAAATGTGCACGTGCTAACCATGGCGGCACCACTAACAAGCCATCTGGCTTTATTAGTTTTGCAGCATGTTTAGCAGTAACTTTGTCACCACTAACGCCGACGCTACAGGTAACGCCTGCCACTTCATAAACAATTTTCTTAGCAAGTTCTCCTGCATCAATGGGGTTCTTATATATGCCTTGACAGTTTGTAACATCAAGAAATGCTTCATCTATTGAAAATATTTCTATATCAGGTGTTACTGTCTGTAATGCTGACATGATTTCAGTAGAAACTTTGGCATACAACTCTGCTCTGGCAGGTACTTGTTGGACATGGGGGCACAAATATTGTGCTTCTTTGAGACGCGTGCCTGTTTTTATCCCATACTTTCTTGCTTCATATGAGCACGTTATAAAACATGTACCGGTCAAACCATTTGTAATGCCAATCGGCTTACCACGTAATTCAGGTCGCTCATTCTGTTCGATGCTGGCAAAAAAAGCATCCATGTCAATGAAGACAATCGCCCTTCTCCAACGCCTTTGAAGCAATCTCTCATGCTTCATTCATACATTCTTACTTGCCCAATTAATACACCTTGTATAGATACTCGATCAGCTGGATATTCTTTGGGTTGCATGCTTTTATTCGCAGGAATTAAACGGATTACATCACGATTAGGAAACTTAATCCTTTTAAGTGTTGCTTCATTCTCATCAATTAAGGCTACTACAATTTGATTACTGCGCGCTGTACTAGATTGCTCGATAACCACAAGGTCGCCATTACGAATTCCTTCATCAATCATAGAATGGCCTTTCACTTGCAATACATATCGGTTAGGTCCACCTAATAAATTTGCAAAATTAATTAACTCACGATTTTCAATCGCTTCAATGGGTTTGCCGGCAGCAATGCGTCCTAAAAGTGGTAATTCATCAGAATCAGGATGGCCTTCTAATTCGATGCCACGATGTTTTTGATGCCGGCGTATATAACCCTGTACTTCCAGCGCAGATACATAACGATGCACTACACCTTTAGACTGAATGCCTAAGCCTTCAGCAATCTCGGTTAACAACGGTGCTTTATGATGTTTGGCAATATAATCTGTAATAAATTGCAGAGTGCCTTGTTCTCGTTCAGTTAGCATGATGTTCTCCATAAGTTCTCATCATAGAGAACTTATGGAGAACATTCAACGAGTATCGCAATAATTATTTTTATTGCTTATAAGATATTGTTCTGTAAGTCTTTTTACCTGCTCCAACTCATGCTCAGTTAACGCTTGATATTTCCTTTCGTACGACCAGCCATAACCCCAACGATACCAATTATAAAAGTATGGGCTACCACCTACCCGGACACCGTCATACATAAGCTTTGATAGCGCTTCATTACCTGTTTTCTGAAGCACACACTGCTTAAGCTTAACATCGGCCTGTTCACGTTGCAGTTCTGTGCCACCTTGCCAATACGCTACATCGTGCTGAAAACAACATTCACACCAATCTTTTTTAGTAATTACAAAACTATCGGGGAAAAGTGAGCAGCCGTCACTAGAAAATGGACTAAGCTCAGAATGACCATTGCACGCAAAAATAGTGGTGCACAAGAAAATACAGAAACTATTTAGATTTATTTTATTCCACACTTTTTTATTAAAAAGGTTTTTTAAGCCTTAGTCAAAAACCAGAAATAACTGCAAAAGCAAATATTAAACTTGATTTTTTAAAGACTGGAATGCATCAAGTGCGCGCACGCGAGAAAGCTTCAAGTCGACGATTGGCTTAGGATAATTCTCACCCAGTTTTACACCTGCTTTTTGTAAAATATCTTCTGGCGCTTCCCAGGGGTTAAAAAGATATTTGTCTGGCAATTCTTTTAGCTCTGGAACAAAACAACGCGTGTACTCACCCTCTGAATCAAATTTTTGTCCCTGAGTACTTGGGTTAAACACACGGAAATATGGTGCTGCATCTGCGCCACAACCTGCGATCCATTGCCAACTTGCACTATTGTTCGCTAAATCTGCATCTAACAAACAATCCCAAAACCATTTTTCACCATGATGCCAATGTAATAATAAGTTTTTAACTAAAAAAGAACCCACCACCATACGCACACGATTATGCATATAACCAGTTTGCCAAAGTTCACGCATACCTGCATCTACTAGCGGATGACCGGTTTGACCCGTTTGCCAGCGATGCAAATACTCTTTATTTTCTAACCACGGGAAGTTATCAAATTTACTTTGTAAATTTTTGCGAGGCAACTCAGGAAAGTGATATAACAAGCTATGTGAAAATTCTCTCCATGCCATTTCACTAAGAAAGTGATCTAAATCATCATTTTCTTCATTATTTTTAGCTTTATACCACGCCTGGTTAGGAGAGATCTCTCCAAAATGCAAGTGTGGTGACAAACGTGAAATACTATTTAAAGCAGGAAAGTTTCTACCTTGTTTATAATTTTCCAACTTATTGTCAGTAAATTTATTTAATTTTTTTAATGCTGCAACTTCACCTATCTTCCAATGCAATACTAATGATGTATCCCATCTAATAATAGGTAACAGCTTTAAATCATCAATAGATAGTTGATTAGAAATATCTTCATGCAAATTTAAACGTTTAGGTTTTGGCAAGGGCTCTCTAGGAATAGAGGCATTTAAGCAACCATTGCGGTAATAAGGCGTGAAAACTTTATAGGGCGTCGCGTCTTTTTTAAGCACTTCCCATGGCTCCCACAGCAACGAACCATTAAAACTCTGAGCATCAGTATTATGAGCTTCTAATACTTTTTTTATCTTTTTATCACGCACAATTCGCCAAGGCTCATAGCAACGGTTCCAATACACTGCTTTAACATTATGCTCTTGCACAAGATCAATAATTATTTTTTTAGGATCTCCCATATATACTGCAAGCTTACCCGTGAGTGACTTATTCAGTGCTTGCAACGAATGATGGAGCCACCAACGACTTGCTGCCCCCATACAATGTTCATCTGCATTGTGATCATCAAGAATGTAAATGGGTAAAACCGATCCATTTGTGGCCGCTTCGTACAAAGAAGGATTATCTTGAATTCTCAAGTCCTGACGAAACCAGTGAATAATGATATCTTTAGTCAATTTTTTAATAAGTTTAAATTGTTAAAAATTTTTGAAGTGATTGAAACTGATTTATCTGAATCAATGCATATATTTGATAATATACACCAAATAAATCATTCAAAGTCTTATCAAGGATAATAGTAGAACATGAAATTAAAACTATTTTTATTGCTGTCTTGGACACTGATAGCTGTTGTCACCTGGAAAGCCGTTACACTGTTGGGTATAAATTGGCCAAGCATATTTTTCGGTGACATTCTTAATCACCCATGGCGCGCCCAATTCAATATAGATTTCCTAATTCATTTATTTTTATTTGCATCGTGGGTAGTATGGCGAGAACGCTCTAAAGTGACTGGCTTAATTTGTGGTTTTTTATGCATTTTTGGCGGAGGGCTATTTGGATTTCTTTATTTACTATTTATTAGCTTTCAATCAAAAGGTAATGCAAGTACATTTTTTATGGGCATGCATAACACACACCAAATCAACTAAGAACAACTGTCATTTCTTTTGCACTTCTATATATAATTCAGCCGTAATAGCGTCGA
>JBGCDX010000050.1:0-18113 GCA_045105815.1 Gammaproteobacteria bacterium | reverse complement strand
CGTTAGCACATATGTTTGATGAATGTGCTGAGCGACATAGTCATTTGCCGGCCTTTGCGAATATGGGCACTAGCTTAAGTTTTTCAGAACTTAATATTGAAAGTTATAACTTTGCAGCTTATTTACAAACTGAATTAGGCTTGGTCAAGGGTGATCGTGTTGCCATTATGTTGCCCAATCTATTGCAATTCCCGGTTGCTTTGTATGGCGTGTTACGTGCTGGGTTAGTGGCAGTGGATGTTAACCCACTATATACACCACGTGAATTAGAACACTACCTAACAGACTCTGGTGCAAAAGCTATTGTAATCTTGGAAAATTTTGCAGATGTATTGGCTGAAGTTGTGGAAAAAACAGCGGTTGAAAAAATAATTCTCGCACGTGTGGGCGATATGCTTGGTTTCCCTAAGTCACTATTAGTAAATTTTGTGCTTAAGTATGTAAAAAAGAAGATTCCGAAATACACACTAGAAAATATTGTTTCTTTTAATGATGTATTGGCCATTGGCCAACAAAGACATCTAGATAAACCCGAGATAACGCAGGATGACTTGGCATTTTTGCAATTTACGGGTGGTACCACAGGTCTTGCAAAAGGGGCAATGCTTTCACATGGTAATTTGTTGGCGAATGTTGCACAAGCAGGTGCCTTTGTTGGGCCGGCGTTAGAAGAAGGAAAAGAAATCGTGATAACTGCGCTGCCGCTTTATCATATATTTTCTTTAACAGCGAATTGCTTTCTATTTACTAAAATAGGCGGGCTCAATTATCTTATTACTAACCCGCGTGACATGAAGGGTTTTGTTAAAGAGCTAAGTAAAATTAAATTTACTGTCATTACAGGTGTAAATACTTTATTCAATGGTTTGTTAAACACGGAGGGTTTTTCTGACATAGATTTTGAACACCTCAAAGTTACCTTGGGCGGTGGTATGGCAGTGCAAGAGTCTGTTGCAACAGAATGGCATGAAACCACGGGCTGTGTACTTGCAGAAGCTTATGGGTTGACTGAAGCTTCGCCCGCAGTAACTATGAATCCTTATAATCTTGAAAAATATAATGGCACCATTGGGCTGCCGATTCCAAACACTGAGATATCAATTCAGGATGATGATGGCAACCATCTTGGTGTAGAAAAAGCTGGGGAATTATGTATACGTGGCCCACAGGTTATGCAAGGTTATTGGAATCGTCCAGAGGAAACTAAAAATGTTCTAAGTGATGATGGCTGGCTGCGAACGGGCGATATTGCAATGGTGTCTGAAGATGGGTTTGTGCGTATTGTTGATCGTAAGAAAGATATGATATTGGTTTCAGGCTTTAATGTGTATCCAAATGAAATTGAAAATGTGGTGCAATCTATGACGGGCGTATTGGAAGTTGCTGCTGTAGGTGTTAACGATGAAGAGTCTGGTGAAGTGGTTAAATTATTTATCGTTAAAAAAGATCCCGCACTTACTGAGAAAGATGTGTTGGATTATTGCGAAGATCGTCTTACTCGATACAAATGGCCAAAGCATATTGAATTTCGTGATGACCTACCTAAGACTAATGTTGGTAAAATTCTTCGCCGTGCGCTACGCGATGGTGGATAAGGCAAAGGGATTAAACGTCTTAAATTGTCTTTGATTTAGAGTAATAAACTTATAAATTGACTAAAGCGCTGATTCTTTGTGAATTTAGTGTCTTATGGTTCAACACTTTTTAAAATATATCCCAGATAAATATACGGATTTTATAAAAAGTGTGACGTAATTCCGTTGATCAAACCGCTATAATTCGTGACTATAGGTACTGTTAATAACTTCTATTAGCTGATTAGGAACACAGTAGAGTTGGAGTAAGTGAAAAGTGAAGTCATACGAACAATCTGAAGATTCAGTTAGTGATGCTCAACTTGCGTTAGAGCGACGTGATCGTAGTGATAGGCGAAGGCCAACCTTAAAAGGTTTTCTGTATGGCTTATTTTTGGCAAGGCGACGCGGTCCACGTCGTGCTGAAAATCTATATCAATATAGTGATTGGTACGATGTTAAGTTACTGGTGCTTTCTCTTAGTCTGTTATTGCTTTCTTGCCTAGATGCTGCAATGACGATGAAGCTATTGTCTTTAGGGGCAGTAGAATTAAACCCGATAATGAATGAGTTAATCAATCAAGGTACTCGGTATTTTGTATGGATTAAAATTGCTGTAACCGCATTATGTATTATTGTTCTGGTAGCACATAACCGAATTAAGCTATTTAACTTTTTGCGTGTTGATGTGGTTCTGATTGCAGCAGTATTTATTTATCTTGGATTGGTAACTTATGAGTTCTATTTGTATACTTTGGGCACATCAGCGGCTTAGTTTAGGGCTTGAATTAAGCTTTCGTTAGGGTCTTGACGAATTTTATATAATTCTCTTTCCCATAATTTTATGTTTTTAGGGCTAACGCCTTTTTCAACACTGTCTAGCCATTGGTCATGACATTGCATTACTAATTCCAAACCTTCTTCGCTAAAATCAGATAGTTTTATCTCTAGACTCTGCCAATCTTCAAATGACTTTGGTAAAGCACACTTGTATAACTGACTTTCGAATAGGAATCCCAATAGAGGTTCATATCTAGATTTGAATTTATTAATAGCATCTAGCTTCGAAGCATCATCCATTTCTGCGTCTAAATACCATTTGCATGTATCAATGATAAATACTTTCATGACTTATCCTTTTGAAAAATATTATTTCCATGTATTATTTTGAGCGAATATACTTTAAAACTATAGTTCGTATTGTTGTGCTTTATATCTTAATGTTTCAATCATTTGTATTACCTTGTCGTCTGGATTAATTCACCATTTGTCAGTGTTAACGATGAGTGGTTTTTAAACCTCGACGATTACAATATTGTAGTAGTGTGCGTACACCTCTAATGCACGATCTTTAGCTAGTCCTAAATGGTCCGCTAGGGCAAGATCCATGCCGCGAAAATTAACTTCATTTCCAGAAGAATTTTTATTTTTATTTATATGCAAAGGTGATTCTTTATTATTCTTAAGAAAAATTTTTGCGATCGATTGTTCGATGGGTATGTCTAGAGAATCAAATTCTAAATTTGATAAATGTTGTTTAGTGTGTGTTCTGGCAGCAATTGAGATGTCATCGAAGCGTGCAGTAAGTGCAAATGCATTTTTGCTGTCCATCCATTGCTTAATATGTTTGCTTTGTACTTCAAGAATCTTTTCAGCATGTATGCTACCTAATTCACTGATTGCATAGACAAAAAATATATATAATTGGTATAACTTAATGGAATTTGAGAAAACAGGAATAAATGATTTTGGAACTTCATGATCATTTTCAATTGGATAATTGAATGGTGCTAAGTTTTTAAGTAATAAATGTAGTGGGTAAAAAGCTACGCTTTCAATGTTTCTCACTTCGCTCTTTGCATCACTATCTTGATCTATGTGGTATTCCTGAAGACTCAGCCTTGCCGTTGACCTTCGATTAGCTACTTCATTAGCCGTTAAACCCCATAAGTCAGGGAAGTCAGTTATATCTATCTGCTCGGATGGCCTCAAAATCTATGCTCCAAATATTAATATAGCAAGGTTAATCACGCATTTTATGGTGCTTCGCAAGAACCTCACCATAGGCTTGAGATCGCATGTTGTAACCATGCGATAGAAGGATGATTGCTTTATCTAAGCCATTCTTAACGGTCTGTGATAGGGTAATTATGGGTGCGGCGATGGTTGTGCGAGGATTAATTTCGTTAGGCAGCCTAGTTTGCAGCTTAATTTTGCGTGTACAATATTGGTAGTAATTTATGGTATCTAATCGGATTAGCTTTGAGTGTTATTTCGCAATTCTGCATAGTTCTTTAAGCAGTACTAATAAAAAGTAATTAAGATATGAGTAATTCTAAAAATGAGAGATTGTCTCCAAGAAAACTGGCTGATCTGAATCAGATTCCTGTGCATGAGGTTGAGGCTAATAATGGTAAAAGCAGTGATGCGCAACTTGCAAGCGAGGTTAATAAACTCGATCAAATACGTGACATGCTGTTTGGTGAGCATGTAGCAGCATTGCAAAATGATTATCAATCACTTGATAAGAATCTTGATAAAAAAATCTCTACATTACGTAAAGAGCTAAATGCTTCTATCCTAGAACTAAGGCAAGAAATAGATAAAAAATTCGAACAGTTGCATAACAGTGTGCAAGCTGAGGAATCAGAACGACTGGCAACAAGTGAAGAATTAAGTTCTAGTATTACAAGAATAAACTCAGATATATTGACAAAGATTGAGTTAGAAACAAGAAGAATTGACCAGGCTTTGAGCGATCAACAACACGAGGCAAGTCAGAAGTTAAATGACATGATGACTTCTCTTCAAGATAAAAAAGTAGATCGTAAATCATTGGCAACAATGTTTAGTCAATTCGCAAAGGAACTAGAGAGCTTATAGGCGAAGTGGTAATAAACTTCGTGTATGACGAGCGTCGTGTTGCAAAAAAATAATATAATGAGTGAGTCAGGCATAGAGAAAGATGTGCCCTCATCTGAAAACATAAATGATTTTCAGCATTTACGTGCACTTTTGTTAGGCTCAGAATATGATGATTTGCTGCGCTTACAAAAAGAATTTTCTAGTCATTCGCACACAAGTGAGAAGCTTTCCCAAGTAATATCAGAAGCGATTGCTATACGTTGTAAACAGGATAACTCCGTTTCTCAGGCGTTAGTTCCTTCGATAGAGGACGCTATTAGAATTTCTGCTAAACGTGATCCAAAACGATTAGCAAACGCACTATTCCCAGTGATGGGCCCAGCGATAAGAGAATCAGTCTCTGAAACTGTAAATGCCATGATGCAACAGGTAAATCAGTTGTTAGAGAATAGTTTAAGTGCACGTTCAATTAAATGGCGCATGGATGCATTCCGAACTAAACGTTCATTTGCTGAAGTCATGCTGTCTGAAACAGTGCTCTACCAGGTTGAGCAGGTTTTCTTAATTCATCGAGAAACAAGTCTTCTTATTAATCACTTAACATCAACTAATGCAATTGTTAAAGATCCGGATATGGTCTCTGGAATGCTGACAGCGGTTACTGAATTTGTAAAAGATTCATTTGTTGTTGATAAACAGCAAAATGTAAAGTCGATAAAATTTGGCCAACTTAATCTTTTGTTTGAAGCTGGGCCGCACGCTATTGTGGTGGCTGCAGTGCGCGGATTAATTCCATCAGATTTGCAGGTTGCCATGCGTGAGCAAGTGGAAGAGTTGCATCGGTTATATGCTAGTAGGTTAGAGTCTTATAATGGGGTGGCTGAGGAGTTCCCAGATACACATGAGCAACTAGATAAATGCTTATTAAGTAAAAAGAAAAATGATAAAACTAAAGTAACAGATAAGAGAAAGCTTCCATGGGTAGCTATTATTGCTATTAGTTTGTTGATATTAGCGCCATTTGCGTGGTGGTTAATTAATAAAATTGAACAAAACAAGTGGCATGATATTGTAAGTCAGTTGCAATCAGAGTCAGGCATTATAGTAGTCAATCATGCAAAGAAAAATGGTGAGTATATTGTACATGGATTACGTGACCCTCTCTCAAAAGATCCGGCTGAAATTATTGCGGCTCATGAAACATTTAATGAACCGGTACTGCTAAATATGCAGTCTTATTATTCAAACGAAGAGGATATTGTTCAAAAGAGGTTACTAGAGGTATTGAATCCACCTGCTAATGTAATTGCTATGGTTGAGAACGGTATTTTAACTGTAAAGGGAGAAGCAAAACCTGATTGGATATCAGCCTTGCCAAGCAAGACGCCATTTATATGGGGCGTGAGTAATATAGACACAAGCGAGTTACGTGAAATTGTAAATTTTCAGCAAGAAATACAGCAACTCATCGGCTCTATTGAGGGGGTGGTGATAGAATTTGCTCCAAACTCAAGCGAGTTGACCTCGGATGATTTAAAATTAATAAATTATATAAATCATCAAATTAATGATCTGCAAGTGCTTACTCAGAAGATGGGGAAAGAATTTAAACTTGGGATACTTGGGTTTGCAGACACCTCAGGAACATCGTCTGTAAATATATTTATCAGTGAGAGTCGAGCTAGAAGCGTTCACAAGGTTTTAGCGGCGATAGGAATTACTGAGGATGTTTTGCTAGCGAAAGGGTTGGGTAGTTATGACGCTCAATCTGGAGAAGCAGGCAAATTAAATTGTCAATCGCAACGCTGTGTGATGTTTGAGGTTTATATTAACTAAGTTGGTCTCTTAACGTCAGAGTATAAAACACTATATGTCTACTTCAAATTTTGAAACACTTGTATCTCTCTATCGAAGATTAGGTATCGTTGTTTTAGAGCAACGACAAGATAAAAGTATTCGTTTGATATCCCCCAAGCCGTCTTGGTTTTCGTTGTTGGCAAAGTTAGATGAAGAGATAGGTGATGGCTGCGTTAATTCTATTACATCAAATGTTTTAAATTCTTTCATTGAAGATGATGTGCATCACATGTGGGTGACTGCTCAAGAGACTAAGGTTTCACCTATTTGGATTGAAATTGATGCAACAGAGAACAGTATGCCTTTTGAGGTTACTGCACTGCGTCAAGTCGATAGAATGTTGCTTATCATCGAGTATGTTCCAAATGCTTATGAAGCTAAGCAATCTCAAGCAAAACAAGCTCGTGAAAATGATTTGCTCAAAAGTTTGTTGGAAGATAAAAAGGCAGAGCAAGCACAAAAAATTGCATCTCGTGAAACTGAGCTTGAGCAAGAAATTAATGAGCGAAGAGCATTGGAGAAGCAACTCACACACTTAGCTTTTCATGATGCGTTAACTGGTTTGCCAAATAGATCGTTGTTTACAGATAGGTTGCAGAGAGCCATAGCAGAGGCTGAAAGAAAGAAAGAGTCTGTTGTAGTGATGTTTATTGACTTGGATGATTTTAAGAAAGTAAATGATTCGTTTGGTCACCACGTTGGTGATAAAGTCATTCAAGGCGCAGCCTTGCGCTTGAAGAAGTGTTTGCGTGATATAGATTCTATAGCACGATTGGGTGGTGATGAATTTACTTTGCTCGTGCCTCACATGGGTAATCATGAAGATATTGAAATAATTGCTCGAAGACTTATAGAGTCGTTGGATGATCCTATTATCGTAGAGGGAACAGAATTTCGTATGTCTATTAGTATCGGGGTTTCAGTTTTTCCAGACGATGCAAATAACGAAGATAGTTTGCTTCGTAATGCAGATACCGCCATGTATTTTGCAAAACACACTAGAGGGCCAAGTTATAAGTTTTATGTTCAAGATATGGGTACATCACCTTCAAAACGATTGGCATTAGTGTCTGACATTGAGTTTGCGTTGCAACAAAAGGAATTTTTCTTGGTTTATCAACCTATTATTGACATACATAATATGGAAGTAATGGGTGCCGAAGCATTAATTCGGTGGCGTCGATCGGATGGTGAGATAGTAGAGCCTGAGCGTTTTATACCGCTAGCGTGTGAATCAGATCTAATTATCAAAATAGGTTCATGGGTGATTGAGCAGAGCTGTAATCAGCTTAGAAATTGGCGCGGTATTTATGGTGATAAATTCAGGATGAATATTAATTTGTCTGTTCGTGAGCTTGAATCAAAAAAATGTAAAGGTGAGCTACAAAAGCATATGCAAGATATGCATCTGCCTCCGGGTTCATTGGAAGTTGAGATTACAGACACTGTCCCAATGAAAGAGTCTAATGCCATGCCTGTGGATATAGATTTTCTCAAAAGTTTGCATATTTCAACTGCAATTGATCGTTTTGGTGATCGGCAAACTTCTCTGAAGTCGATTAAAGCGCTTGATTTAAATTCAATTAAAATAGATCGTTACTTTTTGAATGAGATTGAGTCAGATCAAGATAGTCATGACGTTTTTAATGGCATTGTCGGGTTGAGCTTGTCATTGTCTAAAAACGTTTTGGTTGAAGGTGTAGAAACACAGGAACAACTTGAAATAATACGAAAAATGGATATTAAAGAAGCACAAGGGTTTTTCTTTACGCAACCCTTGGAATCACACTTTTTTGATCAATGGATGAAAGAATTTGAAATGAAACAGAAGATTCAGCTTAAGATAGTTGAAAAGAAAAAAGCTTAGATAGATTCTTGTTATGTAGAAGCGTAATGCTGTTCTACATATTCATCTAGGATCGTTTTAAATTCTTCAGCAATATTGTCACCTTTTAAGGTGGTAAATTTATCACCATCTACATATACAGGGGCTATTGGCGCTTCACCTGTGCCAGGTAGACTGATTCCAAGGTTTGCATGTTTGCTTTCACCAGGACCATTTACTACGCAGCCCATAACCGCTACTTTCATTTCTTCAACACCACTATATTGTTGCTTCCATACAGGCATCTGGTTCTTTAAGTAAGTTTCAATATCTGCTGCCAAGTATTGAAAGTACTCGCTTGTGGTTCGCCCGCATCCTGGGCACGAAGTAACTTCAGGAGTAAAAGATCGCAGTCCTAACATCTGTAATATTTGTTGTGCAACGATAACTTCTTGGGTTCGAGCGCCACCTGGTTCAGGTGTTAGTGAAATACGGATAGTGTCGCCAATACCTTCTTGCAACAGTATTGAAAGTGCTGCAGTTGAGGCAACAATACCTTTGCTACCCATGCCAGCTTCAGTGAGACCAAGATGTAAAGCATAGTCACAGCGTTTAGCAATGTCGCGATATACACGTATCAATGCTTGTACTTCACTGAGTTTGCAAGAAAGAATAATTTTGTTATGTGCAAGACCAAGTTTTTCTGCAAGTGCTGCACTTTCCAAAGCAGAGGTAATTAAAGCTTCATGCATTACTTCTTGTAACGTTTTTGGTTGTGGGCATGCCTTATTCTCATCTAGCATTTTGGCTAGTAAATTTTGGTCTAAACTTCCCCAATTAACACCGATACGAACTGCTTTATTATTAGCGCATGCAATTTCAATAATCTCGCTAAACTGTTTGTCACTGCGGCCGACGTTACCGGGGTTAATGCGATATTTGTCTAATGCTATTGCACATTCAGGGAATTTTTTTAATAAGCGACCCCCATTGAAATGAAAGTCACCAACAATAGGTACGTTTACGCCAGCGTTATCTAGTCGTTCACGTATTGCCGGGACAGCTTTTGCAGCATCTTTGTTATTAACGGTAATGCGTACAATTTCTGACCCCGCATTGGCTAAATCTGAAACTTGCGCTACTGTTTTATCTATATCGGCGGTATCAGTATTGGTCATTGATTGAACAACAACAGGAGAATGGCCTCCAACCGTTACATTACCGACTTCAACTGCGGTGCTATTACGCCGAAAATTCATCGAACTCATGGTTTAGCTATACTCAATGAAAATAGTTTATAAATGAGCTTAGATCTTAACTCATTCAGATCTTGTTGTGAGTAGAATTAGAATAATCAAACACGTGAAAATAATAATATTCCTTAATTAAATTATGTATTGGCAAGAGAAATTAACGATCAAGTCTACCGGTAGAGGTACCTTTGAGATCACAAGTGATATCGAGAAAATGATTCAAGATGCTGGTATTCAGATAGGTTTGTGTCATTTATTTATACAGCATACCAGTGCATCATTAATTATAAGTGAAAATGCGGATCCTTCCGTTCGTGATGACTTGGAGACCTTTATGTCAAACTTGTGTCCCGATGGAGATTCAATGTTCACACATATATCAGAAGGGCATGACGATATGCCTGCGCATATACGTTCGGTGTTGACTCAAACTGAGTTAAGTATTCCTATTAATAGTGGGAGGTCTGGGTTAGGGGTCTGGCAAGGAATATATCTTTGGGAGCATCGGGCCGTGGCGCATCAGAGGCAGATCATTGTTACTATGCAGGGAGAGTAATTAATGAGTGATTTTTCAAAAATTCGTTGTGTTGCTTTTGATTTGGATGATACTTTGTGGCCGTGTGAGCCCACTATATTGAATGCAGAATTGGAGTTGTATGAGTGGCTTGAGAGATGTTACCCGCGTTTAACAAATGAGTATTCATTAGAAGGCATGCGTGAGCTACGTGCAAACTTTGCAACGCAAAATCCACGTATTGCGCATGATGTTACCGCTCTTCGAAAGCAGTTATTGGCTGATTTAGCGATCAAGTTTGGTTATTCCGATAATTTAGCAATTGATGGACTGGCAGTTTTTAGAGAGCATAGAAATAAAGTGAGTTTATTTGACGATGCTTTGCCAACTATTTGTAAACTAAATAAGCATTTTAAAACAGGTGTGATTACTAATGGCAATGCAGACTTAGAAGCGATAGGTTTGAGTGAGTATTTTGACTTCATTGTAACGGCAGAAGAGGCAGGGTCTGCAAAACCAGATCAGGCAATTTTTGAGTATGCACGTAATAAAGTGAATTTAGAAAAGTATGAGCTTCTTTATGTCGGAGATCACCCTATTAATGATGTGCTTGGATCAAGTAATAGCGGTTGGAAATCTTTGTGGTTTAATCCATCTGAAGAAAGTTGGCTAGAAAATGTGATGCCCGATGCGGAAATTAAAATGCTTAGCGAATTGCCGAGCTTATTAGCTATTTAGAATAATTAAATAAATAAGGAGTTAAGAATGTCAGAGGCTGTACCAGGTTTAGAGCAAAGGATAGTCAAGTTAGAGCGTATTATGTTTACGATGCGTGTTGCCATAGTAGTGTTGGTTGGTTTTATGATGTATGACGCATTATCACCGGAAACAGGCTCAGATATTATATTTGCAGATAAAATTAAATCTAGGCAGTTTGTTTTACTAGGGCCAAATGACAAGCCAATTGGCTACTGGGACTATAAAGATACCAAGGGTTTGAAGTTATATTCAAGCAAAGGTGATCACGTAGTGGTAAGTCCAGACGCGGTTACGTTCTTCCAGGATAAATTGAACCCTGAGGTAAAGTCTAAATATGATTGAGTCAGTTGATCGACTAATCAAATCGATCAACTAATCTATTTTTTGGCCATACTTCTTTTTAAATAGCTTTTTAGATTGTTTAACCCATTCATCACGGTTTATACGGTCTGGAAAACTACCGAGAGTTGTCGCTAGCGTTTTAATATCTGCGACTTTTAAACGACCTAGTTGCTCATATGAGTACACGCCAAACTCATTGAGTTTCTTTTCCATGACAGGGCCAATGCCCTTGACTACCTGAAGATCATCTTTGACGGTAGCCGCTGCTATATTTAAGCCTTTGCTAGGTGCATTAAGGCCTGCTGCCGGTTTTTTTGTTGCAGCTTTTTTAGTCGGTTTGGATTCTTTTTTCTTAGCTGGCGCAGAGGCTGCTGGCACCAGTGCAGGGGTAGTTTGTGATTCTAGTTTAGATTTTAAAGCTTCTATTGTGTGTTCATGTTCACGTAACAATGCTATGTCTTGTTGTGATGACAGCAGTTCATTCTCAAGTGTAGATAGCTTGCCTTTGTATTCTTGAACTGTCGAAGCACTTGAAGCTTGTGCTCTGTTTTCAGCTGTTCGCACTTGTTCGCGTAGGTCGTCAATAATCGCATCTTTTTCTTCACATGTGTCTACGAAGACGCGTTCTTTTTCACTGGATTCTAGCTTAATCTCATTGATCTGCTTATAAGTGCGACCTAATACATTGTTTTTTGATGTTCCAGCGAGTCTGACTTTATCCATAAAGCGATTAAACTTATTATCATTGCTAGGGACTTCTAATGGTGTGAGCTCTTCAACACGGCTCTTAATTTTTGATAGCTCAGTTTGGTTTCTGATGTTTTGGTCAGCTAGATCTTGGTTGCGTAGTTTCTGGAGTTCTAAAATCTCAGATTGTGCTTTGTTTTTATATGCATGTAATTCTGCTTTAGCTGTGTGTGTTTGCTGTTCTAGGATGGGGTGTAATTCACGTAATCGAATGGTATCTACGCGATCTGTCCTCCATTTGCTTTGCACTTGTCCGACCATGCCGTATAAACCACGTATACAGTTTTCAGATGATGTGACTTTGTCATTTAGCCTGACTACTTTGTTAGTCATGTCTGTAAGTCTAAATTTATGATTTGAAGCCTCTACGCGATCTGTTCTCCATTTTCTTTGCACCTGTCCGATCATGCCGTGCAAGCCGCGAACATAGTTTTCAGAGGAGGTGACTTTTCCATTTAGGCTTTGCACTTTACCGATCATGTCTGTAAGTCTGAATTTAAATGTTTCTTGGTCGGTAACACGTTTGTTTAGTCGTTTGATTTTTTGGTTTGCTTCAGCGTGCAAATCTACATATTGACAAGCTAAATTTTCGAAATCATTGCGTTCGCTAAGTGTTTGTTGATATTTGGTTTGAAGGTTTTTGATCCAAGTTTGATGCGTAGGTAATTGTTTAGCTTTTTTTAATGTTGTATGCCAGCGAGAGGTCATCAGCATCAAGTCACCACTTTGACTAGCGTATTTAGATTGTATGTCGCGATACTGTGTTTTATAGGTAATTGATTGTTTCTTTACCGTTTCTAATTCATCTGCTTGAGTGTTTATCTCATTAGCTTGAGTTTCTATCTTGGACTCAAGGTTGCTGCGTAAGCTTGATAAAGCGCTGTTACACGTGCAATGACGTATCAACCAGCCCACAATTAGACCAATAACTGCTGCGGCTAGTAAGTAGTATAAAAATTCATTTAGTAAGTAGCTCATAGTTAATGTCTCTTTAGGCTTATTGTTGTCGGCTTACGTTAAACTCGATTCTTCTATTTAATGCGCGACCTTGAGCGGTATCATTGTCATAGATGGGTAGCGTCTCCCCAAATCCTTCTGCGCTGAGGCGTTCGACTTGGATGCCTGAACTGGCAATGTAACTTAAAACGGATTGTGCACGCAGTTGGCTTAACTGCAAATTTAAGTTTTCGTTACCTACGCTGTCGGTATGTCCTTCGATTGCAACGTCAAATCCGCTGTGCTCGGTTAAAACAGTAACCACATCATCAAGGATTAGTTTGCCTTCGGGGGTTATTTCGTTGCTACCAAATAAGAAAGTGATGCCTGTAAGATCTAATGTTTGTAATAAATCCTCTATAACTTCAGCTTCCGGTTCTGATTGCACTACAGGTGCAATGGTAATTTCTGTTTCTGGTTCAAGTTGAGGTTCGGGTTCGGGCTCAGGTTCAGGAGTCGGCTCAGGTATTTCTTCAACTACTTCTGGTTTAGCAACCTTAAGTTGATTGTCTACAATACGTACGCCATCTAATGAGGAAATGATGTCTTCAATTTCATTGGAGCGTTGTTGGCTGATGACGGTTCCCGTTAGTATTGCGTCACGTCCGTCCATGTTTACCACGGCGCCACCAATTTGTTTCTCTTTTAGTAACTCATTGCTTTTGAAGCTCAGGTCATTTTGTATTGCTTCCGCTGTACTGTCTTTGTTATACCAAAATAGTGCAGCAAGACCCACAGCGCCTAAAATCAAAGGTATTAATATACAAAGAGTACAGTTATTTGTACGTTGGTCGGTCATGGTTAGTCTATGTTTATTATTGTATTGCAATGGTTAGAAACTAGTGTTCCTCAACTGTTGGTAAGTATTGCTTGATAGCCATAAATTCGCAAACAAAATTGTATAAATCTATTCGATGAATGCAAAATAGGTATGAAAATCACGCACTAATAATCCTTATAAAATCAAGGGAAATGTCAATTGAATTGCTGCGTGTTTGTGGGAATATCTAAATCTCAATTAGCCTGGAATGTAACCAGATATGACAATACAAATTGAGACTGTTTTTGGTGGGGTAAATCTGAGGTTAAGCAGAAACCTGTTCTCTAGGAGCAGGTATGTTGTCTGTAAGTTTTTTAATTAAATCCACAAAATTTTTATTTTCAGCAGTAGATAGATCAATAAGTACACTCTTGTATGCTCTGTCCATTAGATCAATTCCAAACTGCGCAATTTTTTCACCAGTAGGTGTGAGTTCGATGTCTACAACTCTTCGATCTAAACGGTTATGTGAGCGTTGAATACATTTTTTGTCTTCGAGTTGATCTAGGTAGCGACTCACGGTTGCACGCTCAATCATTAATTCATCTGCCAGTTTTGCAGGTGTAAAAATAGACTTGGAAGAAATTGCATGTATGAGTCGCCATTGATTGAATTTCAATCCGTAACAATCCAATTCTTTATTAAGCGTAGTGCGTGTGAATGCATTTAATCGATCCGCGAATGAAATGATCATTGGCAAAGCAGAATGGTTTTGGCTATTTAATTCACTCATAGTTTATGTGAGATTAGTTGTTTTAAATCAATAGCTTATTATTAACACACTCCGTATGAAATAAGTGCATGTGGGTAATTGATATTACGATTGTTTACAGTTCTTATCTAATATAATTGGCATGTGTTTACTAGAGGGTGATTTTTTAGTGGTTATTGATGGTGCCCCGAGTAGGAGTCGAACCTACGACCTGCCCCTTAGGAGGGGGCCACTCTATCCAGCTGAGCTATCGGGGCATTTATTCACATTCATATTTAGGTGAAAGCTTTGTGTGGGACGCAAAATACGAATTGAGCCAAGCAAATTGAGCGCTATGCTCAAAAAATTCAGTTATTCATAAAATAGATCGTTACATCATAATTAATGAATTAGATAAATATTTGGTCTGGGCGTATAAATCACTTAGTTAAATAATTTCTAGTACAAGCACAGGAGAAAAGTCACATGAGTAAGTGTCCAGTAATGCATATAGAAGGCAATGCTTCTAACGACGGAACATCAAACCAAGATTGGTGGCCTAACCAACTAAATATAAATATGCTTCACCAGCATTCGCCTAAGTCTAATCCTATAGGTCAGGATTTCAACTATGTTGAGGAATTCAAGAGTTTGGATCTTGATGCGCTTAAAAAAGACATTAGTGAATTAATGACTCAATCGCAGGATTGGTGGCCAGCAGACTATGGTCATTACGGTCCGTTCTTTATTCGTATGGCTTGGCATGGTGCGGGCACATACCGTACTGGTGACGGTCGTGGCGGAGCGGGAGCGGGTAACCAACGTTTTGCGCCTATCAATAGCTGGCCTGATAACGGTAACTTAGACAAAGCACGAAGATTACTTTGGCCCGTTAAACAGAAATACGGCAAGAAAATTTCTTGGGCTGATCTTATGATTTTGACCGGTAACTGCGCGTTAGAATCAATGGGGTTCAAGACATTCGGTTTTGCAGGAGGTCGTGAAGATACATGGCAACCAGAGGAAGATATCTACTGGGGTAATGAAAAAGAATGGTTGGGTGACAAACGTTACTCGGGTGAACGTGACTTAGAAAATCCACTAGCTGCGGTACAGATGGGTCTGATTTATGTGAACCCAGAAGGGCCAAATGGTAATCCTGATCCTCTTGCATCCGCTGTAGATGTCCGTGAAACCTTTGCACGTATGGCGATGAATGATGAAGAAACCGTTGCATTGGTTGCGGGTGGGCACACCTTTGGTAAATGTCATGGAGCTGGTGATGCAGCTCATGTTGGCCCAGAGCCAGAAGCTGCAAGTATAGAAGCGCAAGGTTTTGGTTGGTTGAGTTCCCACGGTAGCGGTAAAGCCGGTGATGCCATTACGAGCGGAATTGAAGGTGCATGGACACCTACGCCAACAACCTGGGATAACAGTTACTTTGATACGCTATTTGGTCATGAGTGGGAATTAACGAAGAGTCCGGCAGGTGCAAATCAATGGATACCAAAAGATGGTGTATCCGCAGATGCAGTGCCAGATGCGCATGATACATCAAAGCGACATGCACCTATGATGACGACAGCTGATATGGCGATGAGAATGGATCCAGCGTATGAAAAAATTTCACGGCGTTTCCATCAGAACCCCGAAGAGTTAGCTGATGCATTTGCTCGTGCTTGGTTTAAGTTAACGCATCGTGATATGGGTCCACGTGCACGTTACTTAGGTGGTGATGTGCCGGCAGAGGAGCTTGTTTGGCAAGATCCAATTCCTGCTGTAACGCATGAAATGATCAATGATCAAGATGTCACTGACTTAAAAAGTAATATTGTTGCTTCAGGGTTATCGGTTTCTCAGCTTGTATCTACAGCATGGGCATCTGCTTCGACATATCGAGGTTCAGATATGCGTGGTGGTGCAAATGGCGCACGTATTCGTCTTGCGCCGCAAAAAGATTGGGAAGTTAATCAGCCCGATCAATTGACAACAGTATTGCAAACTCTTGAGGGTATTCAACAAACTTTCAATAACGCGCAATCTGGTAGCAAGGTGGTTTCATTTGCTGATGTAGTTGTTCTAGCGGGGTGTGTCGGTGTCGAACAAGCTGCCAAGAACGCAGGCCAAATTATAACGGTTCCGTTTACAGCAGGTCGTGGTGATGCGACTCAAGCGCAAACAGATATCGAGTCATTTAATGTGCTTGAACCTACTGCAGATGGTTTCCGTAACTACCTGAAGGCGAAGCATACAATTTCAACAGAGGAGCTATTGGTTGATCGTGCACAATTAATGACATTGAGTGCCCCTGAGATGAGTGTCCTAGTTGCAGGAATGCGTGTGATGAATGCAAATTTTGAGCAGTCTCAACATGGTGTATTCACTGAGCAATCGGAAGCGTTAACGAATGATTTTTTCGTGAACTTGCTGGATATGAGTACGGTGTGGGTGCCAACTTCAGAAGATGCTGAAATTTTTGAAGGTCGCGACCGATCAAGTGGTAAGATTAAATGGACAGGTACACGGTTTGATTTGATTTTTGGATCAAATTCGCAATTGCGAGCTGTCGCTGAATTTTACGGTTGTGAAGACTCGCGACAGCAGTTTGTGCAAGACTTCGTCAAAGCGTGGGATAAGGTGATGAATCTTGATCGTTTTGATATTGCTTAGTGCTGGATAGAGTGCATGGGAGGTCTTCTAAAAGAAGAGTGATTATGTGCTGAACGATGATTAAGAGATCATCAGTAAACATAAGGTCGGTCTATATCAATAGGCCGGCTTTTTTTATTAGTTAAATAATTCTTTTTTTTCGAAATTAAAAAACGCGAATGTGTTTTTTATAATAGGGTGAATTCAAAGGCAAAAATAATAAATGTAAGATTGGTGCCGAGGGGGCGGTTAAAACCTTATATAAACATCTAAAGATAAGGTTTTATGCGAATTCTACCAATGAGTAAAAAGATTTGTCCTAATCGCAAAGATAGATTTCACGCATTTGCAGGTAATATTCAAGAATTATTAATTTAATACTCAAAACAAACGGTCAGAATTTAGCTTATGTGATGAAGTCCACAATTGTGGATGTATTATTCCAGTCTTTAAAGGAGTATAAACGACGTTATAAATGTCATTTTTTAACTTGAATTAGAAGGAAGTCAAAGGATGTTTACTAGAAAATTAGGGGCTATGGTAGTCCTTGTTGCTTTGCTTGGTTTCAGCGTAAATTCACACGCAATATCGATCACATCATGGACGCACGATGGTGGCAGTACACCTGCTGATTATTCGCTGAGTGTTGCTCAAAATGGATCTAACTTTGATTTCAATTTAAATGTTACCGGTGGCAATGCGGATTTATATGGACTCTACTTTAATGTTTCAGAGCCCAACTATCCCACTTTTCTCAATTTGTTAGGAAGTATTGCTATTACCAACCCCGTTACAAATACGATGGAAGGGATTTCATTTTGTGGGTTTGGTACCTCGAATTGCGGTGGTGGAAATAACTTAAATGGAATGATCGCAAATACCTACGGTCCGTTTGATGTTGCAATCCAGTTTGGTGGACAAGGTATGCCCAATGGCAGTATTACTTCAGCATCTTTTTCGCTAACTAATGGCGGTTTATTAGGTTTAGATATTTTTGAAGGTTTTGGTGTGCGTAGCCAATCAACCGGTGATAACCAGGGTGGCAGCGATAAAGCTTATGGTGTTCCAGGTGATGATCCTGTAGATGTACCAGAACCCGCATCAATGATGTTAATGGGATTAGGTTTGGTTGGATTGGGTTTAACTCGCCGCAAAAGAAAATTAAGCTAAAGCTACTAAATTATATTTATTATAAAGCCCCATTAATTGGGGCTTTTTTTT
>JBGCDX010000049.1:0-10049 GCA_045105815.1 Gammaproteobacteria bacterium | reverse complement strand
GCAATTTACAAATAACACCGTGCCAGTTGGGCGAAGGTCTCGTGTTGAACCAAAAGCAATCGTGTTATCGATATTTTTGGCGGCTCTGTAGACCCAAGATCGTTCTGCACGATTGAAGGGTAATTCTTCCCGATCCATTGCAAAGAAATATTGGCGAAAAAACTCGCCCAGTTCTTCAAAGAAATACCGAAAACGGCCGATAACAGGGAAGTTATGGCGAATTGCATGAGCGGTTTGAGATTTATCGATGATATATAAAACAACCAGAAGCAGTACAAGTAAGCCAATGGCAAATATAAATAACAAGGCTGTTATTTCAAGGAATCGTATTACAAATACGGGTAGTTCAGCCATCATAGTATCTCGCCCTTATAATTGTTATTGAATTGATATGTGGGACAGAAGAAAGGGATACAGCTTAAATTATTACAAAGTATTGTCGCCTAAATGAGGAAGATAATAAATAATTTAAGTTATTTTATTGACGCTTGAAGGAAATTCGTATGTAAGAAAATGCTTATATACATTCAATTAATAATGTTTTTGCAGTGTGCATTCTAATGGCAAGGTACACTTTGGGTAAATTAAATATATAAAATTTGTAAGGTTGTAATAAAAATTAAGTATGTCGGTCTATTTAGCGATAGATGAAAAAATAAGTATTAAAAATAAATTTTATTTAGGGAGCTTGTATGAAAGCGTCAGATCTTTTTGTTAAATGTTTAGAAGAAGAAAATATTGAATATATATTTGGTGTTCCGGGTGAAGAGAATGCTGATTTTATGATCTCTTTAGAAGATTCTGAAAAAATTAAATTTATATTGACGCGTCATGAGCAAGGTGCTGCTTTTATGGCAGAAATTTATGGTCGTTTAACGGGTAACCCAGCAGCATGTCTAGGTACTTTGGGTCCGGGTGCTACAAATCTAATTACTGGGGTTGCAGATTCCAATATGGATCGCGCTCCCATGCTCGTGCTAACGGGGCAAGGTTCAACCGAACGTTTACATAAAGAGTCACATCAAATTATGGATGTGGTGAAAATGTTTGAGCCGGTAACAAAGTGGGCGACTACTGTTTTGCATCCTAATACGATTCCAGAAATTATCCGTAAGGCAGTGCGTATTTCGCGTACAGAGAAACCAGGTGCAGTTCATATTGAGTTGCCTGAAGATATTGCTAAAGAAGATACGGATAGTAAGCCCATTAAGCCACAGCGCTATATGCGGTCTGTTCCAGATGAAGCGGTCATTGACAATGCTTTTGAGATGATTGCGACAGCGAAGCATCCTATTATCCTTGTAGGTAATGGTGTGGCACGTAAAGGGGCAAGTAACGAACTGCGTGAATTTTGTGAGCGCACAAAGATAGGTGCGATGAGCACTTTCATGGCGAAAGGCTGTGTAGATGTAGATTCGGAACAATGCTTATTCACCATCGGTTTAGGTAGTCGTGATCGAATGTCTTATTTGATTGATCAAGCAGATGTGGTGATTACACTTGGTTTCGATATGGTGGAATATCATCCTAAACTATGGAATCCAAACTGTGACAAGAAAATTATACACGCTGACTTCATGCCTTCTGAAATTGATCAAAATTATCACCCACAAATTGAATTAATTGGTGATTTGGCTCATACGCTTGAAGAGTTAAATGAACGTGCGAAACAACGTGCTAAGTTTATTTATGATGTCACGAAACAACAAAAAGTGCGTCAAGATATGATAGACGATCTTGCAGAGCACAAAGATGACGATACGGTTGATAAGGTTCGTCCTCAAAAAGCAATCTGGGATGCGCGTCAAGTGCTAGGGCCAGATGATATTTTGTTGTCTGATGTGGGTGCACACAAAATGTGGATCGCGCGCTACTTCCATTGTCATCAGCCCAATACATGTTTAATTCCAAATGGGTTTTGTTCAATGGGATTTGCGTTACCGGGTGCCATTGCAGCGAACTTGGTTTATCCAGATCGCCGAGTACTTGGGATTGCTGGTGATGCAGGTTTCTTAATGAATGTGCAAGAGATGGAAACTGCAAAACGACTGAATAGTAATATCGTGATGATGGTGTGGGAAGATAATGAATATGGATTGATTGCATGGAAGCAGCAGGCTGAATTTGGAAAACATACCGATCTTGCATTTAATAATCCCGATTGGGAATTATTAGCGAAGTCATTTGGATGGAATGGATATTATGTGAATAATAGTAAAGTTTTACAGTCTACTCTAGAAACAGCATTTAATGATGGTGTGCCAAGTTTAGTGGTTGTGCCGATTGATTACCGAGAGAATATGCTGCTCACTAAGCGTCTTGGCGAACTTACATTACCAATGTAACGTAAAGAATATAAATTTAATATGAGTAATAAAAAATATTCGTTAATGCTGCACACAGCTTCAAAAAATGCAGCTGGTGTATTAGAGGTTCATGCACCATTTGATCGATCTATTATTGCAGAGGTTGAAACGGTTAATGCTGAGCATATTGAGCAAGCGCTGAATGTTGCGTATTCACTGTATCGTGATAAAGACAGCTGGTTGCCGCTGCATAAGAGAATTGAAGTCTTAGAGAGGACTGCACAAATTATGGTGCAGGAAAAAGATAGGTTGGCACTAGAGGCTGCGCAAGAAGGCGGTAAACCTTTGGTGGATTCAGTGGTAGAAGTGGCACGTGCAATAGATGGCATACATTTATGCATCGAGACCTTAAAAACAGATCAAGGTGAAATAATTCCCACAGGAATGTCACCATCTTCGGCAAAACGTATTGCGATCACACAAAAAGAACCAATAGGTGTTGTGGTTGCAGTTAGTGCATTTAATCACCCGTTAAATTTAATAGTGCATCAAGTAGCTGCAGCAGTTGCTGCTGGGTGTCCGGTAGTTGTTAAACCTGCTGAAGATACACCAATCTCATGTTTAAATTTTGTGAATATACTTTGGCAGGCGGGATTGCCAAGTGAATGGTGTCAAGCAGTAGTTCCAGAAAGTATTGCAGTAGCTGAAAAATTAGTTACAGACTCGCGTGTTGGATTTTTTACTTTTATTGGCAGTGCAAAAGTAGGTTGGATGTTGCATTCAAAACTTGCACCGGGTGTACGCAGTGCATTAGAGCATGGTGGTGCGGCTCCTGTGATTATGGCAGAAGATGCTGACGTGGATAACGCAGTGCAAAAACTTGGCAAAGGTGGTTTTTATCATGCAGGCCAAGTATGTGTTTCAGTGCAGCGCGTATTTGCACATAAAGAAGTTGCAGGATCTTTTATAGAACAACTTTCTAGTTATGCTCAACAACAGAAGATAGGTGATCCTACTTTAATAGAAACTGAAGTTGGGCCCTTGATACGTCCCGCAGAAGTAGAACGCATAGCTAGCTGGGTGAATGAAGCCATCGAAGAAGGTGCTCAATGTGTTACTGGTGGTAATGCTATGAGTGATAGTTGTTATGAATGCACAGTATTGGCGAGTCCTTCATTAGAAAGTAAGGTGAGTACAGCAGAAATATTTGGTCCTGTGGTATGTGTCTATGAATACGAAGACTTAGATTGGGCAATTCAGCAGGCAAATTCTTTGCCTTTTTCTTTCCAAGCTTCAGTGTTTACCAATAACTTAGATAAAGCGATGCGCGTATATAAACGCATGGATGCTTCAGCAATCATGTTAAATGACCACACTGCATTTCGTATTGATGGTATGCCGTTTGCTGGGCTTAAGCAATCTGGTTTAGGTATAGGTGGAATCCCATACACCATTGAAGACATGCAAGTTAATAAAATGCTTGTAATGAATTCTCCAGAATTATAGTAGCTGAGTTATTAATCATAATGGTAAATAATAATGAAGCTTTTGGTTTTGATGTTTTATTTAATCCTGCATTAAATAAAGGCACAGCCTTTACCGAAGTGGAGCGTGATAAATATAAATTGCACGGCCTGCTGCCTCCTGGTGTAACACACCCCGATATGCAACTTCAGCGCGCAATAAAAAATATGCGTCGCAAACATTATGATATTGAACGCTATATTTTTTTGTCTGGTCTGCAAGGTAGGAATGAGCGTCTTTATTATCGTTTAATCATGGAGCATCTTGAAGAGATCATGCCGTTAATTTATACGCCAACGGTTGGCGAAGCATGTAAAAAATTTGCGGCAATATTTAGAGAGCCAAAAGGTCTTTACGTAACCTCAAAAGATCGAGGCAATGTCTCTCAAATTCTAAAAAATTGGCCAGAAAAAGATGTGCGTGTAATTGTGGTGACGGATGGTGAGCGAATTTTAGGCTTAGGTGATTTAGGTGCGAATGGAATGGGTATTCCTATAGGCAAGCTTGCGCTTTATGTAGCTTGTGCCGGGATACAGCCTAGCCAATGTTTGCCCATTATGTTGGATGTTGGGACTAACAATCAGGAGCTGCTTGATGATGATTTATATCTTGGTTTAAAGCAAAGAAGACTGCAAGGAGATAAATATGACTCTTTAGTAGAAGAATTTGTTCAGTCAGTACAGGCAGTCTATCCAAAAGCACTCATACAATTTGAAGATTTTTTAACACCTAATGCTTATAAGATACTAAATAAATATCGAGATAAAGCTTTGTGTTTTAATGATGATATTCAGGGCACTGCAGGCGTTGCGTTAGCAGGGGTGTATGCTTCTACACGGATATCCAATATTGAATTTAAAGATTTACGCATAATGTTTTTAGGTGCAGGTTCAGCTGCTACCGGAATTGCAGATTTAATGAGCTATGCTTATCAGAAAGAAGGATTAAGCAAAGAAGATGCACGAAAAAAATTATGGTTTGTAGATATTGATGGTTTAGTAGTTAAATCTCGTAATGACTTATTGCCTCACAATCTACCTTATGCGCATGATCATCCCGCAGCAGATCTTATTTCTGCAATAAAACAAATAAAGCCGCATGTTTTAATTGGTGCCACTGGGTTTCCAGGCACCTTTACACAAGAAGTTATTGAGTTAATGGCTGGGCTCAATGAACGCCCTGCTATATTTGCCTTATCTAATCCAACTTCGCGTGCAGAATGTACAGCGGAGCAGGCCTATTTATGGAGCCAGGGGCGTGCAATATTTACCAGTGGCAGTCCATTTTTAGAAGTGCGTTATCTGGGTAAAGTATTTAAGCCAGGCCAAGGTAACAATGCTTATATTTTTCCTGGAATAGGCTTAGGTGCCATTGTAAGTAAGGCGGAATGCATTACAGAGGATATGTTTTTGGCTGCTGCCAAAGCCGTAGCAGATTTAGTGTGCGAAGAGGATTTGTCTGTAGGCTCTATATACCCAAAGATAGAGAATATACGTGATGTTTCGATTCAGATTGCTATTGCGGTTGCGGAAGAAGCCATTAAAAGTGATATAAGTACTATAGAGAGTTCAGATAATCTGAAACAGAAAATTAAAGATTATATGTACGACCCTGTTTATTAGTCCGTTATTGACCCATTATTGATTAGATAAAAGAACGACAGATACTACGTTTGCCGTTCTTTTACTAATAGTTAACTGCCTTAATGTTAATTACTCTTCAGCGTGCTTTTTCTTATCCTTGTTTTTGCAATGCTTTTTCATTTCATCATCCGTTAGCATCCCATCACCATTAGCATCTTTTTTCATAAACTTTTGCTCTTTGTGGTTCATGAATTCTTCTTTACTAACTGATCCATTGCCGTCGGTATCCATCATTTTCATTTTATCTTTGCCACCACCATGATGACCTGCATGGGCTACTGAAAGGGCAAGTACACTAATTGTGAGAATTGCACAGGCAGCTGTGATCAGTTGTTTAATATGTAATCTTTTTGACATTATGAATACTCCATAAAAATTAGTGGTAACAATATGTGTTTGAAATGGCAACTATAAAATGATTGCCTTAAAGCTTAGAACACGATGTGGTGTAGTTAGTTCAATATGCAAAAAAAACGACGAACTAAAAGTCCGCCGTTTTTTTAAACAAGGTTAGAGGCTAATTGGTTCTCACCGCATTAACCTTTAGCGTCTTGTTACTCGCCTTCACCGCACTTACCTTCACCACACTTGCCTTCACCGCAAGAGCCTTCAGCTTTGTCTTTGCCTTCACCACACTTGCCTTCACCGCAAGAGCCTTCAGCTTTGTCTTTGCCTTCGCCGCACTTGCCTTCACCGCAAGAGCCTTCAGCTTTGTCTTTGCCTTCGCCGCACTTGCCTTCACCACAAGAGCCTTCGGCTTTGTCTTTGCCTTCACCACATTTGCCTTCGCCGCACTTGCCATCGCCACAGCTACCTTCACCATCAGAGTCAGCGACCATATAGCCAGCTGAAAGAGTGCTGATTTCAAATGGATTTTCTTCGGCATTTGCTGCACCCATCGTGAATACGCTGGCTGCAAGAGCTGCACCCACTGCAATAGATAAAGGCTTAAGTTCGTTTTTCTTGCCATTCTTTTTAGACATGTCTAAATCTCCTAAAATTATTAGTTATTTTTGATTAAAAATTAGAAACTTTTCAGTTCTATCGTTAGAGACCAGCTGTAATGCGTATTCATTACATTATTATTTGAAGAATACATTAATAAATGTTGTGTTAATCCACAAGGACCTAATGTGTTTATATCGGAGCATATGAGGCGGAATATAGTTCTGCAGGAGGGTTAAATGATAAATATATGTATATTTATCATTTATTTACATTCTTCTTGGTAATGTTTTTTTGGCGGTACTCGCATAGGTCGATTATTGAACACTCACTGCATTTGGGTGTGCGAGCAACGCAAGTATAACGACCATGTAAAATGAGCCAATGATGTGCGTGTAATTTGTATTCTTCAGGGATAAATTTTTCTAGTCCAAGCTCTACCTTTAAGACATCTTTTCCGGGAGCAATACCGGTTCGATTAGATACTCGAAAAATATGAGTATCGACGGCAATCGTGGGTTGTCCAAAAGCATTATTGAGTACTACATTGGCGGTTTTTCTTCCGACACCTGGCAGCTTTTGTAATGTCTCACGATCATCTGGAATAATGCAGTCGTATTCATCAATTAATAATTTGCAAGTTTTGATGATGTTCTTGGCTTTGCTATTAAACAAACCTATGGATTTAATATACTTTTTTAAACCGGCTACACCCAACGCTAATATTTTTTGAGGTGTGTTTGCAACTTTATATAATTCTTTTGTTGCTTTGTTAACACTAATATCTGTAGCTTGCGCAGAAAGGATGACCGCTATCAGTAACTCAAAAGTGGACTCATACACCAGCTCTGTTACGGGTGCTGGATTAGCTTCTCGAAGTCGGCTAAAAATCTCACTACGTTTAGTTCTGTTCATTTGCGAATGTAAGTGCTGAGCTAACGCTCCATAAGCTCTTGTTTTTTGCGCTCAAAAGCAGCTTGTTTGGCTTGAATAGCCTCTTCAAGTCTTTTGTCTCGGCGGTCTTTGTTGGCACGAGAAAAAACGGCAAAAGATTTTTTCATTTGGCTTTGTTGCTGTTTGCTCGTGTCTTTACATGCTTCGTTAAATTCAATGTTGTCATCTAACACGATGCAGTCGACGGGGCAGGGAGGTAGGCATAATTTGCAGCCGGTGCAATATTGGCTTATTACCGTGTGTAGATGTTTAGAGGCCCCAATGATGGCATCAAATGGGCAAGCTTTAATGCAAAGTGTACAGCCGATGCATTCTTCCTCAATAATGCGAGCTATATATTTTCCGGTAGGAATTATGCGTTCGTTTGTTTCCAAATTTTATTTGACGCGCATACCAGGTTTGGCGCCACTGTCTGGTTGCAATAAGAATATGTCTTTTTCACCTGGCCCTGCTGCTAACACCATGCCCTCTGACATGCCAAAGCGCATTTTACGTGGTGCGAGGTTAGCGACGACAACAGTAAGACGTCCTTCGACTTCCTCGGGTGTATAGGCAGATTTAATACCAGCGAATACATTTTTTTGCACGCCGCCGGTAGGCTCGCCAAGATCTAATGTTAATTGTAGAAGTTTATCAGCGCCTTCAACATGTTCAGCCTTGATAATTTTTGCCACTCTAAAATCTAACTTAGCGAAATCATCAAAGGTAATTTCATCGTTAATTGGGTCTGATGCTTTAGGGGCGGTATCAATCTTAGAATCTTCAATCATTTTGTCTACGGACTCTTTTTCTATACGGGTGATGAGAGGTTTAAATTTATTAATGCTATGGCCTTCGGGCATGGGTTTGCCATTATATAAACTGTCCCATGTAAATTCTGTATTTAAGAAGCGCTCTGACTTCGATGCTAAATCGGGCAGCACAGGTTTTAAGTAGCCAATTAATAAACTAAACATATTTAAGCCAAAACTACATACTTGATGCACCTCGTTTATATATTGTTCTTCTTTTATACGTTCCCATGGCTTATGTGCATCAATAATTTGATTAGCAATGTCTGCAAGCGCCATGATGACGCGCATTGCTTCTGAGTATTTTCGTGCTTCGTAATAGGTTTTAATCTGATTGTTTTTCTCTACCGCTAAGTCAAAGGCATGAGTGCATTCATCATTAAAGTTTGCAGTGAGTTTGCTGTCATATTTCTTTGTAATGAAGCCTGAGCAGCGGCTTGCAATATTTACAAGTTTACCAACTACATCGCTATTTACTCTTTGTTGGAAATCATCAAGGTTTAAATCAAGATCATTCACTCCGGGGCCTAATTTAGCGGCAAAGTAATAGCGAATATATTCAGGTTGTAAATGATCAAGGTAGGTTCGCGCTTTAATGAACGTGCCGCGTGACTTTGACATCTTTGCACCATCGACGGTTAAGAAACCATGACAGAAAACCGCGGTGGGAATTCTGTAGTTTGCACCATGCAACATGGCGGGCCAAAACAACATATGAAAGTAGGCGATATCTTTACCGATGAAATGATACACCTCAGCTTGACTATCTTTATTCCAGTAACTGTCGAAGTTCTTACCCGTGCGATCACAATATTGTTGCAGGCTTGCCATGTACCCAACCGGTGCGTCGAGCCATACATAAAAGTATTTACCTGGTGCATCGGGTATTTCAAATCCAAAATAAGGTGCATCACGAGAAATATCCCAATCATTTAAACCTGACTCAAACCATTCCTTTAATTTGTTCGTAATCTCAGGCTGCAAATTTTCTTGATTAATCCACTGCTGCAACATCTCTTTAAAGTCATTGAGCTTAAAGAAGTAATGAAGGTTTTCCTTTTGAACGGGTGTGGCGCCACTGACAGAAGAAAATGGGTCAATTAAGTCAGCCGGGGTATAGGTGGCTCCACATACTTCGCAATTGTCACCATACTGGTCTTTTGCATGACACTTGGGGCATTCGCCCTTAACAAAGCGATCAGGTAAAAACACGTTCTCTTTAGGGTCAAAAAGATCGGTTACGGTTTTTGTAGTGATATGGCCATTCTCTTTCAAGCGAGAATAAATAGTGGTAGCGTGTTTTTTATTTTCTTCGGAGTGGGTGGAGTGGTAGTTATCAAATTCAATTAGAAAATCAGAAAAATCTTGCTGGTGTTCCTTTTTAACTTTGGCAATTAACTCTTCCGGTGAAATACCTTCCTGTTGTGCACGTAACATTATAGGTGTGCCATGCGCATCATCTGCACATATATAGATGCAGTCATTACCGCACATTTTTTGAAATCTCACCCAAATATCGGTTTGAATGTACTCAACTAAGTGGCCGATATGGATAGGGCCATTCGCATAGGGTAGCGCACTGGTAACTAGTATAGATTTGCTCACAAGATAATTGTTATTTTTACGTTTTTTAAAATGGTTATAAAATCGCCGTTTCTGAAGCGCGGGCTACCTTATCAGGTTGCTTATAAAACCGCTATTTTTGTCATTGATTTTAGTATTGTTATTGTTTGTATTATTCATATTCAGGCTACTCAAATAGGGATCTTTGCTGCTAAATCCAGCGTGATATAGTACATGCCAATTCGAATTTATCCCCATAACTGTAGCAATTATTTCAGGAGCATATAAAGCATGGCCGAGCTTACCAAAGAGCAAGTAGAAGC
>JBGCDX010000048.1:0-38519 GCA_045105815.1 Gammaproteobacteria bacterium | reverse complement strand
CGGCCAATAGCGGACACGGGCGTTTTGAAGTTATTAGCCCTATAACTTAATAGTGAATGTTAGCTAGGCCCAAGAATGATTACCCGTTCAGCTTTGCAATGGTATTTTTGTCCTTTCCTACCCACACTTTCAGGATCATATGTGATACCAGTAATACGCACCCGATCTTTCCTTTTAATCTTTCTTACTATCTCGGAGTAATGCTCTACTCGTACCAAATCTCTACAAATGTGTGACCAATCTTTATTGTCATCTACTCGTACACGCATCCTGCCTTTCAAATAGGCTACATATATCCCTTCTACATCGGGCATCGATGACATAGTAATTTTTGTTTTTTCACTATTGATGAGCGTTCTGCTACCTTCATATGTGTACTGCTTCGGCTCAGTATCTCCGCACTTTGTACATCTGAGCCAAAATGCTTCAGCACGATGCATACTAGTTCCTTGTCTACTAATTCTTTTAACATCATGAGCACACGAATCATGACAGTTCTGTGCCTGCATTTTTGATTCAGAGGCGGCAGCATTTTCAACTGCAACCTTGTATTCTTGCTTAGCTTTGTTCATATCGACAACCATCTCATCGATTGTGCCAGGTGGCTTAAGAATGACTATTTCGGGTTCAGTTATTCCAGCGACTTTGTTCTTTACAGAAGAATATTCTTTTCTACAATTTTGGACATTCTCATCAGTTAGCAACTCTCCATCAATACGACATGAGAATACGCAAAAATGAGCTTTATCATATTCGACCTCTCCAGCATTGGCCCAAGCAGCACACTGTTGACTTTTATTACGCATCTCATCTGCAACCGTCTCTGCTTGAATGTCCCGTATTGAAAGTACACTAAGAAATATTAATGAGAATATTACTGATGAAGGTAGCAACAATCGTTTAAAGGAAATATTCATAAAATACCTCAAATTCAATCAATTATTTATTAATATAAAAGCAAAACCAGTGTTCGCTTTGGGTCGTAAGCAGTCACTAAACTATGTTGATTTAAAGTTTCCAACCAGATTCTCCCCTTAATTTAGCTCTCTTATATTTGCTTTCACCAAGCTTCGCCAACGATCATATTCATCTATCCAAATTATGCGCGCTTATTCATCCACCAGCCAAATAGGCCACCACTAATAAACATAATCAATGAATAAGTAACCGCTGGAATCATCATGACGTCATTACCAATTAATGTTCCTGCAACGACTAAGGCTAACGTTCCATTCTGGATGCCAACTTCAAAACCAATGGTTACGGACTGGGGTTGCGAAAGTCTTGCTAATTTAGAAAGTAGATACCCAAAAATTAAAGCAGTTAAATTAAGTGCTAACGTTGCTAACCCTGCTTGAGAAAAATAACTGGTCATATTGGCGTAATTTTTTAATACAATTAAAACAATGATCAATATCAGGAATAAGATTGAAAGCCATTTAAGTATTGGCCCAATTTTTTTTGCAAGAATTTCCCACCGTGCCAAAACGAACATACCTAACACAACAGGAATAACCGTGATTACCAATAATTGAACAATCGTTTTAACAATAGGTAGGTTAAACGCTGTATGGCTACCCATAAAATAATCCATACTCAAACCAGCAAGGACAGGAATACTGAAAGGCGCAATTAAACTTACTATTGCAGTTAAAGTGATGGATAAAGACACATCACCCTTAGATAGATAAGTGAACATATTTGATGTTGCACCCCCTGGAGCTAATGCAATAATTATTAGGCCTACAGCAATTTCTGGCGGCAGTTTTAACGCAACAGCAATAATAAGAGCGATCAATGGCAGCAAGAGCATTTGCGCACCAATACCAATGACCACGACTTTAGGTGACTGAACAATTCTCTTAAAATCTAATGGCCTTAACGAAATGCCCATTCCAAACATAATGCAGAAAAGAGAGATCGGGAGAATGACTTTAGTAAGCAAATCAGCTTGCATATTTTTCGTATTTCTTTTTAATTAATTTCATTTAATAAAATCTGACTTTATTAAATATCTAATCTGGTTGTCGCTTTATAGGTACTATGATTATGTTTTTATCGAATACGCATTGCATCAAGTATTTAACCTACCATTTAATCCATTTAACATGCCGCTGCTGAGTTATTGTTTATTGATTGCAAATAACTCTTAATAATATCTATATTAAGCCGTTAATATCCTCACTATATAACGTTATTTAGGGGCATTACATTGCGTATTATTCTACTAGGCGGCCCAGGTGCCGGAAAAGGTACTCAAGCAGATTATATTGGTGAAAAATTTAACATCCCGCAAATTTCTACGGGCAATATGCTACGTGCAGCGATTGCTGAAGGTGCCCCACTCGGCCTACAGGCTCAAAAAGTGATGGAAGCTGGTGGTTTAGTTTCTGATGACATTATTCTCGCTTTGGTAAAAGACCGAATCGCTAAAGATGATTGCAAAAATGGCTTTTTGTTCGATGGTTTTCCGCGCACGATTGCACAAGCAGAAAGTTTAAAAGCACAAAGCACTAATATGGATTATGTTGTTGAGATTCATGTTGATGATGATGAAATTATTAAACGCATGGGTGGCAGACGCGTGCATCCTGCCTCTGGACGCACATACCATGTCATGTTCAACCCACCGAAATCAGAAGGTCGCGATGACGTAACAAATGACACGTTGATTCAGCGCAAAGACGATGAAGAAAGTACGGTTAGAGAACGTTTAAATGTTTATCACTTACAAACCCAACCCCTCATTGAATATTATTCTCGATGGTCTGAAAGCGATGATGTGAATGCACCTAACTTTGTAAAAGTTAATGGAACTGGAAAGGTTACTGAAATTCGAGACCAAATATTGGATGCCTTAGCTCCAAGCAAAGCATAATTTTTACACCGCTGTAGCTTGAGCACCAGAGCCCAACAGATGCTCATAAATTTCTACATCTACTTCACTAAAACAGCACGCGATAACTTCTTCAAACTTATCGGCATAACTTTTTAACTGCTGCATAGCAATCACCGCAGCAGCCTGCTTGGGAAAACCGTACACCCCAGTACTGATCGCAGGAAAGGCGATGGTTTTGATTTTATTTTCTAGCGCCAACTCGAAGCTATGTTTGTAGCACAAGCTCAATAACTCGGGCTCGCTTTCGTTTCCACCACGCCAAATTGGGCCTACGGTATGAATAATCCATTTTGCAGGTAAATGAAAACCTGGAGTGATTTTTGCTAAACCGGTACCACAACCATTCAAGGTCTTATTAAAATCCATAAGCTCAGGTCCGGCTGCTGAATGAATAGCGCCATCCACGCCTCCACCACCGTTTAGCTCATTGTTAGCTGCATTGACAATAGCATCCACCCGCAGACTTGTTATATCGTCTTGTATGACTTTTAACATGTTTGAAAAGGGTATTTAACGATAGATTTTTTCAACAACTGAAACAGCTCTACTTCACGACACGGAGATGAGGTGTTTTTTGCTTAGTGGCGTTATCTTGTGAATCATCACCAGGAGGGGGTAATTCTTCATCTGCAAACATCATTCCTTGTCCGTTTTCACGCGTATAGATCGCTAAAATATATTCAATGGGTACCATCACATCCATAGAGTTGCCATCAAATCTAGCATCAAAACTTACTGCTTCAATACCAAGATCAAGTGACTGCACTGCAGTAGGTCCAAGATTTAGAACAATTTTACCGTCTTCTTCAAATTGACGAGGAATAATGACTTGATCATTTTTTGTATCGACAAGAATATATGGCGTCATACCATTGTCTACAATCCATTCGTACATGGCTCGCAATAAGTATGGGCGACTTGAGGTCATAGGCAGAAAATCGGATTTCAATAAATTATACCGGCAAGTATAACTTGGAAATTACTATTTTGTATTGCGGGCTTTTTTAGAATCTGGCTTATTAGCCACATCTATTAACCTGGCCACATCTCAACCTCTTCTTCAGACAAACTACTTCTGAAGGAAGGTCGATCAAATACGCGTTCGGCATATTGCATGATGGGTTTGGCAGTTGCGCCTAACTTAATACCAAAATATGGCAGTCTCCAAAGGATTGGAGCAATACTGCAATCTACAAGACTAAATTCATCACTAAGAAAATATGGCTTTGCACTAAACACTTCAACTGTAGATAGGATGCTTTCTTGTAACGATTTTTTAGCTGCGTTCGCAACATCAACATTACTAGAATTAATTTCGCTAAGCGGCACATACCAATCTTTTTCAATATGGAACAATGCTAAACGAGACTTAGATCGTGATACAGGGTCCACTGGCATCAGCGGTGGATGCGGGAAACGTTCATCAAGATATTCCATTATCACGCGTGCATCATAAAGCACTAACTCACGATCAATTAGCGTGGGAACGGAGTTATATGGATTAACATCAAGCAAATCTTCAGGCTTGTTATTGGGATCGATTTGCACGACATCGACCGTAATATCTTTTTCTGCTAATACAATTCGAGTTCGATGACTCTGTGCGCAATGTGGATCTGAAAATAGGGTCATTCCAGAACGTCTATTTGCTACTAAAGCCATGAGTTTCTCTTTTTATGTTAATTAAGTTGTGAAGCGAAAGAATACTTAGTGTATATCTTGCCAATAATTTCTTTTCAAAAAGTATGCAAGTATTCCCAGTAGGGCCAGGAACAATAGCACTTTTACGCCAATACTTTTGCGTATTAATTGTGCAGGCTCGCTAAGGTAAGTTAAGAAGTTCACAATATCAACAATCACTTGGTCATATTCTTCTTCACCAAGTGTTCCTGGTTCTGCCATCTCAAACCTATCAAATATTTTATGCTCAATACCATCTGCATCTGTTTCCACATGGAAATCTGCGTTATTTCTTCCCTGCAAACCACCTAAAACATGTGGCATAGCCGTATTAGGCAAGTAAAGGTTATTCACACCAAATGGGCGTCGTTCATCCACATAAAATGTTTTTAAAAATTCATATACAGCTTGTGATCCAATTGCACGCACATGCACACTCAAGTCTGGTGGCTCAACACCAAGAAACCATGACTTAGCATCTTCACGCTTCATTGCAACCGTCATCAACTCACCAAATTTCTGGCCAGTAAAAATCAAATTTTCGACCATCAAATCTTCACTAATACCCAGATCATCTGCCACTCTTTTATAACGACTATGTACGGCAGAATGGCAACTTAAACAATAGTTAACAAAATATTTTGCACCACGCTGCAACGAAGCTTTGTTATGTAGATCTATATTCACTTCTCCTACATCATAATCGTATCCGACGCCTGCGCTCCAGGCAGCACTCGAAAAGAATGTAGAAAGTACAAATAAAAATGTAATTTTAGTTAGTATCTTCATGACGTGACTCGCTCTGGCACTTGCTTTTCAGCATCCCAATTCGTGAACTGAGGTAACAGTAAAGCTATAAACAAATAGGCTGCAGGTATTAGTAAAGTTTTCCAAATCAAATCCGGCTGTTCAGATGAATTAAATCCGAAGTCATAGGCAACCACACCTGCTAACAAGACAACGAAGCTTCCTATCCAAAATCCACCTGAGCGTGGTTTACTATATGCCCACAACACGAAGAAGAATAAGAAATAGACTTGCGTGAAGCGCAGTGCCAATTGTGAATATAAGTCACTTACCGGTTTAAGCCCCAAGTAACCCAGTACCACAAACGTTAACGCAAAGATGATGATGCTTATTTTAAATAATAAGCTTCTATAGCGTATCGATCTAATCGGATTGCGATCAATCCATGGAAGCAAGAACAATACAACGATAGCCATTCCCATCATCACCGTGCCGAGGAACGGATCTGGAATAGCGCGCAGTACTGTGTAAAACGGCGTGAAATACCATATTGGTGCAATATGATCCGGCGTGTTTAGTGCATTCGCAGGCTCAAAATTTGCGTGCTCTAAAAAGTAGCCATTCATCTCAGGCATAAAGAAAATCACAAATGCAAACAATGCCAAGAACACAACCGAACCTAATATATCTTTTACTGTGTAGTAAGGGTGGAATGGAATACCGTCTAGAGGGATACCATCTGCACCTTTTGTTTTCTTAATTTCTACACCATCAGGGTTGTTAGAACCTACTTCGTGTAAAGCAAGAATATGGCCAACAATTAGACCTAATAACGCAAGCGGTACGGCAATAACATGCAATGAGAAAAAGCGATTTAACGTTGCATCTGAAATAACAAAATCTCCACGAATCCACTCGGATATCGCTTCACCAACAAATGGAATGGTATTAAACAAGTTAATAATTACTTGCGCACCCCAGTAAGACATATTTCCCCATGGCAACAAGTAACCCATAAAGGCTTCTGCCATTAACGCGACATAAATAAGCATGCCGAATATCCAAATCAACTCACGTGGATTTTTAAATGATCCATACATTAAGCCGCGGAACATATGTAAGTACACGACAATAAAGAAGAACGAGGCACCTGTTGAATGCATATAGCGAATTAACCAACCCCAATTCACATCTCGCATGATGTGTTCAACCGATGCAAAGGCTAACTCCGCATCAGGTTTGTAGTGCATGGTTAAGAAAATACCCGTTAATATTTGTATCACTAACACGAGTAGTGCTAAAGAACCGAAGAAATACCAGAAGTTAAAATTTTTCGGCGCGTAGTATTCAGACAAGTGCTCCCGGATCATTTTGCTGAGCGGGAAACGGGCATCTATCCAACCCAATAAACCAGTTGATTGTTCGTTCATACTTTAGCCTCGTCTTCAGTTAGGCCAATTAATATTCTGTTTTCAGATAAAAAGTGGTACGGCGGAACCTCAAGATTTTTATTTGCAGGTACATTTTTATACACGCGGCCTGCTAAATCGAAACGTGAACCATGGCATGCGCAATAAAAACCACCCAGCCAAGAAGCACCTAAATCACCCGGTGTAGGCTTAAACTCTGGCGAACAACCTAAATGCGTACATATTCCAATTAATACTAGGAATTCCTCATTGATTGAACGAGTTTCATTTTGCGCAAATGCGGGTTGTTGAGACACTGTTTCAGAATTCGGGTCACGAAGCTTTCCTGTTAGGCCGGCGAGTGTGCCTACCATTTCAGGCGTTCTACGAATAATCCACACAGGCTTGCGTCGCCATATTTCTTGGATTTGTTGTCCCGGCTCCATTTTGCTGACGTCTACTTCTACTGGAGCGCCTGCAGCCAGTGCACTTGCACTTGGACTCATGCTAGATATAAAGGGCCAAATTGCTGCTGCTGCACCAATACCACCTACCACTGCTGTGCCGGTTGTGAGCGCTTTGCGTCGACCTGGATCTATGTTGTCTTTTGCCATGTACTAACTCTCCTCGCTTTAACTCAACGAAGTACTTTGATTTAGTTTAATTTGAATAATGAAATTAACGATCATTTTAATAAGAATTGTGTGCAGAAATTAACTCTGAATACCGGCCCACGAAAGACGCGTAGGATGGCGCAAGAACGGTTTTTCGTCAAGTAGAAGTTAAATAATTGCTTTGATTACGCGGGGTTATCCACGTCAATAAATTCGTGTTCTATCCCAAATTGTTTAGATAAATGCTCTGCTAATGCTTGCACACCATAACGCTCGGTTGCGTGATGCCCAGCTGCAAAATAGTGTATTCCTGCTTCTCGCGCTATATGTGTAGTTGCTTCCGATATTTCACCACTTAAATATGCATCTAAATTTAGTTTCGCAGCAGCGTCAATAAAACCTTGCCCAGCACCCGTACACCAGCCAATTGTGGTTATATCAGACGCCCCAGCATGGATATGCGTACTTTCTCGTTTTAGTGTTGAATCAATCGTACTTTTTAAAGATTCTGCCTTCATCGGTGTTTTTAGATGTCCGTAACTACCACAAACTTTATTATCACTGCCTCGCAATTCACCATCCAGCTGAATATTCAAAACTCTTCCCAGCTGGACATTATTACCCACCTTAGCGTGCGCATCTAATGGCAAATGGTAGGCCAATAAACTGATGTTATTTTGCAGTAATGCTGCAATACGCTTACGTTTTATACCTACAATACGAGCATCTTCATTTTTCCAAAAATAGCCATGATGAACCAAAATAGCATCCGCATTTTTTTCACAAGCGATATCAATTAAAGCTTGGCTTGCAGTCACGCCAGTGACTACACTATGAACCTCACTTCTACCCTCAACTTGCAAACCATTTGGACAATAGTCTTTAAATCGATCAATCTGCAAATAAGTATTTATGTATTCTGAAATTTCTTTTAATGAAGCCATAATAGTCATGAAGGTTAAATAACAGTGGTTAGAGTATCGAATTCATGAAGATACGCAAGATGATGCTATTCGTACTTCAAGCTGTAGCGGTTGGCGTTCTGGCGGCTGTGTTGTTACTGATTTTCTTGCCCAACAACATATTTGATAAACGCCCAGTAGTTGAATTCCTGCAAGATGATTCTGATCGTCCCAACACCATAGGTTCTGGTCCGGTTTCTTATGCTGATGCGGTTAAACGCGCCAGCCCTTCTGTAGTTAATATATACACCAGCAAGCAAGTGACCGCTAAACCTAGCCCGCTTTTAGATAATCCCACTTTTCGTCGTTTTTTTGGTGACCGAAGTCGCTCACGCCAGCGCACGCAAACAAGTTTAGGTTCTGGTGTAATCATGAGTGCTCAAGGTTATGTGCTTACAAATTACCATGTCATCGAGAATGCAGATGAAATAGAAGTATTTCTCGCCGATGGAAAAACAGTATCTGCAAATGTTTTAGGCGCTGACCCAGAAACAGATTTAGCCGTGCTCACAATTGAAGTTAAAAACTTACCAGGCATAGTGGCCAGCAATACTTCTAAGATGGAAGTTGGCGATGTTGTTCTTGCTATTGGTAATCCATTTGGGTTTGGTCAAACGGTTACCCAAGGAATCATCAGCGCAACGGGTAGAGATAAATTAGGCATCAATACTTTTGAAAACTTTATTCAAACCGATGCTGCAATCAATCCAGGCAACTCTGGTGGTGCTTTAATTAATGCCTATGGAGAACTGGTAGGCATCAACACCGCAATATTTTCAAAGTCAGGCGGCTCTCAAGGCATTGGCTTTGCTATACCAGTCGGTCTGGCAAGTGACGTAATGTCACAAATAATTGAACATGGCCGAGTCATTCGAGGGTGGTTGGGGCTTGAGTTACAAGACTTATCGCCTCAGCTCGCTGAATCTTTTGGGCTTATAGACCGTACCGGTGTATTAGTCGCAGGAGTTGTAAAAAGAAGTCCCGCTTATAAAGCCGGTATACGCCCTGGGGATGTCATCTTAAATTATAATAGCAGAGCCATTCTCAATGCTAAGTCAATTAAAAATGAAATTGCTAGTAGCAAACCAAACGAAGAAGTTTCGATTAGCGGCTTGAGGCGAAACGAAAAATTTGAAATCCAAGCTAAAGTTGAACAACGACCGGTTTATAGATAGTTAAACTTTAAGTAAGTACAGACTTTAGTTTTTCAATGAACACTTGATTCTCTTTTTCAGAACCAACCGTTACACGCAAACAATTTTCTAAAAGGTTATTACTCGATACATTTTTGATAATTATTTTATTATCCAATAAATCTTGATGCACGCTGTCAGCTGTTTTATTTAATACTCTAAATAAAATAAAATTTGCCTCACTAGGAAAAACTTCTATATCTTCCATTGCTTGCAACGCCTCCATCAACACTCCTCGCTGTTGGCATATTTTTTCAGCTTGTTGATTAAATACTTCAATATTTTGTAGCGCGAAGTTTGCACTTGCTTGCGTCAAACCATTTATATTGTAAGGCAAGCGCATTTTATTCAACTCTTTCATCCACTGCTCATGTCCCAACATCCAGCCCAACCTCAATCCCGCTAGACCCATCTTAGAAACGGTACGCATCATCAACGCATGCGGATAGCGCTCTACTAATGGCATTAAAGAGTACGCTGCAAACGGCGAGTAAGCTTCATCGATCACTACTAAGCCTGTCGAATGCTTAATAACTTCTTCCACTTGATCTTGTGGCCAAAGTGTTCCTGTCGGATTATTTGGACAGGCTAAAAAAATAACAGCCGGCTTATGCGTTGCAACCTCTTTAATTAATAATTCCATCTGTAACGCAAAACTGTCTTGTTGAAGAGGCACCTCGACAACCTTTACACCAACATATTCTGCTATCAGCTTATACATTGAAAAAGTAGGTGTAACGGTAAGAATACTAGCGTCAGGCTTTGCGACCGCCATAATTAAGAGCTGAATCAGCTCATCTGAACCGTTACCAAACATCAACTCCAGGTTTGGGGCCAGAGAAAACACTTGTTGAAAGGTTTTTTTCAGTGCCGTTGCTTGTGGACTTGGATAGCGATTCAGCTCTACTTGCTTTAGCGCTGCCAACCATTCATCTTGCAATGCCTCAGGAAAAGCATATGGGTTTTCCATTGCATCCAGTTTAATGAGGCCCGTAGAATCTGGCACCTCATAAGCCTGCATATTTGCAAGCTCAGCACGAAGTAAATTATGTGGCGATACACTCATCTGCTGATTTTAATCACTTCCCTCTATACTCTGCAGATCTTGCATGCGCAGTTAATCCTTCGCCATGCGCTAGTGTAGAGGCTATTGAACTTAATTTATTTGCACCCTGCTCGGAGCAGTTCACAACACTTGTACGTTTTTGAAAATCGTACACGCCAAGTGGCGAAGAAAATCTTGCTGTCCCTGCTGTCGGCAACACATGATTTGGTCCAGCACAATAATCACCGAATACCTCTGGAGAAAAATGACCAAGAAAGACAGCACCTGCATTACGAATTTTTTTCAACAACACTTCAGGTTCTGCAACACACAGCTCTAAATGCTCAGGTGCAATTTGATTCGAAAGTTCTGCTGCTTCATCTAAACTACTTACTTGAATAAAGGCACCAAAATTATTAATGGAGTCGGATATAATATCTGAGCGATCCAAACTCTTTAATAACAATTCCATTTGTTGTTGAACTTGATCAAAAAAGTTTGCGTCAGTTGAGATCAGGATAGCTCGTGCATTAGCATCATGCTCAGCCTGTGAAAATAAATCCATAGCCACCCACTCAGGATTTGCACTCTCATCACAGATCACCAATACCTCCGAAGGCCCGGCAATCATATCTATTCCTACTGTTCCAAATACCTGCTGCTTTGCGCTTGCAACATAGGCATTTCCTGGCCCTACAATTTTATCAACCTTAGGAATAGTTGCTGTTCCATAGGCAAGTGCCGCTACAGCTTGAGCACCTCCAATTGTGAAGGCTTTATCCACACCCGCAATAGATGCGGCAGCCAACACCATATTATTCACCTCACCCTTTGGCGCGGGAACAACCATTACAATAGAATCTACCCCAGCTACCTTGGCTGGTATTGCATTCATTAATACAGATGATGGATATGCAGCTTTGCCACCTGGTACATAGATACCCACTTTTTCTAACGCGGTAACCACTTGGCCTATTTCATTGCCATCATCATCTTTTGTAGACCACGATTGAAGGCTTTGTTTTTCTGCGTAACCACGAATTCTCATCGCAGCCGCTTCTAAAGCTTGACGTTGTTCTGTGCTAATTTTAGTGAGCGCTTCCTTCATCTGCTGTTTAGATAACTCTAACTCCGAAACATGTGAAGCGCCAAGCTGATCAAATTTTTGGGTATAGGTAAGTAACGCTTGGTCACCCTCAGCGCGAATATTCTTAATAATCGCTTCAACTGTATGGTGCACATCATTTTCTGCGGACTGATTTTGTCGCAGCAAATTATCAAAGAGCACAGAGAAATCTGCGTCTTGAGAAGAAAGACGGCGTATATCCAACATGCTTTAAACTTTAGGAGTTAAGCCGCGCTTGCTGCCGACTTAGAATGTCGTCGTTCGCGAACGGCATTAGCCAAGCTGCGTAACAATGTTTCAGTATCTTCCCATGCCAAACACGCATCAGTGATACTTTGACCATAAACTAGCTCCTGCCCAGGTTTGGCATTTTGACGGCCACCAACCAAGTGACTCTCTATCATTAGACCAAAGATACGCATATCTCCAGAACTTAGCTGTTGCGAAATTGAGTCACCCACTTCAATTTGCTTTTCGTGTTGCTTAAGACTGTTCGCATGACTTAAATCAACCATTATTCGTGCAGACAAGCCTGACTTTTCCAGTAACGCAGATGCATCATCAATGCTTTCAGGACTATAGTTTGGCTGATCACTACCACCACGCAAAATGATGTGACAATCTTTATTACCTGCTGTTGAAAAGATTGCAGATTTGCCTTCCTTAGTAACGGACAAAAAGTGATGAGGATTCATTGCGGAACCGATGGCATCAACCGCAACCTGCAAACCACCATCAGTGGCATTTTTAAATCCAACCGGGCATGACAAGCCAGAAGACAATTCTCTATGCACTTGGCTTTCTGTAGTTCGCGCACCAATAGCACCCCAACTGACCAAGTCAGCAATATACTGTGGACTAATTAAGTCTAAGTATTCTGTTCCAGCCGGCATTCCTGATTCATTTAGGTCAAGCAATAGTTTTCGTGCGACATTCAAACCTTTGTTAATCTCAAAACTATCATCAAGATTAGGATCATTGATAAGCCCTTTCCAGCCCACCGTAGTACGTGGCTTTTCGAAATAGACGCGCATGATAATCATTAGATCACCCGCCACTTCATCTCGAATTTTAGCTAAGCGCGATGCATATTCACGCGCAGCATCGGTATCATGAATTGAACAAGGACCGACAATGACAAGCACACGATCGTCTTCACCATGTAGAATTTTTTGCACAGCACTCCGCGCGGTAAACACACACTGTGCGGCTTTTTCGCTTACGGGAAGTTCTTTGTGTAGCTCAGAAGGTGCAATAACCTCTTTAGTTTCAACTATTCTGAGATCGTCCGTTTGATGTTGCATGATCGTACCTGACCTTTAAATTCTCTTAATAAAATACTCTTGAAAATACGCATAGAAATTCTATGGTTTCTCAATAGCTAGTTTAAATTCTTCAATTAAAGGTTTAAGTGTAGCAGATTTTATCTTCATTGCTGCTTTGTTGACGATCAAACGAGAACTGATATCTGCGATATGCTCTGTAGCAACCAACCCATTTGCCTTGAGCGTACTTCCTGTTGCAACCAGATCTACAATGCAGTCGGCTAGCCCTAACAGCGGCGCAAGCTCCATTGAACCATATAACTTTATCAATTCAACTTGCTGACCCTTAGAGGCAAAATAACGACGTGTACTTTGCAAATATTTTGTTGCAACTCGCATGCGACGGCCCACCGTAGTGTTACCTTCCACTCCTGCCACCATCAATTTGCATTTTGCAATCCCAAGATCCAAAGGCTCGTAAATACCTTCACCACCAAATTCCATTAGCGTATCTTTTCCAACCACACCCAACTCCGCTGCACCATATTGAACATAGGTTGGGACATCTGTGGCTCGAATAATTAGTAAGCGTACATCGGGCTTATTGGTAGGCAGCACTAATTTTCTACCATCTAATTCTTTTTGAGCAACGGTAATGCCAATTTTTTCGAGCAACTCACGACACTCATCAAAGATACGTCCCTTTGATAAGGCTATTGTGGTGAACTCTTTATTGGCTTGTGCAGGCATAACAGTAAAAACTTATTTATTGTGGAACGCGACGAATACTAGCACCAAGTTGTGCTAGCTTCTCTTCAATACACTCATAGCCACGATCAATATGATAAATACGATCGACAATTGTTTGCCCTTCTGCAACCAATCCAGCCAATATCAAACTTGCAGATGCACGAAGATCTGTCGCCATAACGGGGGCAGCAATTAACTTTTCCACTCCGGTTACAATAGCTGTATTTCCTTCCACTTTAATTTTTGCACCCATACGCTGCATTTCTTGAACGTGCATAAACCGATTTTCAAATACGGACTCTGTAATTGAGCAAGTCCCTTCAGCAATACAATTTAACGCTGTGAACTGTGCCTGCATATCTGTTGGGAATGCCGGATAAGGCGCGGTACGCAAATTAACACTCTTAGGCCGTCGTCCTTGCATGTCAATTTCAATCCAGTCATCTCCGCTGCTAATGGAAGCGCCAGCTTTATCCAGCTTCTGTAAGACAGATTCTAAAAGCTTGGGCTGCGTATCTTTTAACTTTACATGGCCACCACTAATTGCAGCAGCCACTAAAAAGGTACCAGTTTCAATGCGATCAGCCAGCACACTATAATGACAACCTTTTAACTCTTTCACGCCATGTATTGTGATGGTATCAGTACCTGCACCTTCAATATTTGCACCCATAGCAATCAAACAATCTGCCAAATCAGTTACCTCTGGCTCACGTGCAGCATTTTCGATAACACTCGTTCCGTCAGCTAGAGCTGCGGCCATCATCAAGTTTTCTGTTCCCGTAACCGTGACCATATCCATTACCAAGTGTGCGCCCTTTAAACGTTTAGCACTGGCATGAATGTAACCCGCTTTAACTTCAATCTTTGCACCCATGGATTCCAAGCCACGTAGATGCATATTCACAGGGCGAGAACCGATTGCACAACCACCAGGCAAAGACACTTCTGCATGCCCAAAACGAGCAAGCAATGGGCCCAATACTAATATTGATGCACGCATCGTTTTCACTACATCATAGTGAGCAAAAAACTCCTGGATCGTACTGGTATCTGTTTCAATATTCATGTACTCATCGATGGTAAGCGAAACCCCCATCCGACCCAGCAATTCCATAGTAGTCGTTACGTCTTGCAAATGCGGCACATTGGCAATTTGCATTGGACCTTCAGCTAGCAAGGTTGCTGCTAATATAGGTAATACAGCGTTCTTTGCACCTGAGATTCTTACATCTCCCTGCAAAGGCTTACCGCCTTCAATTAATAATTTTTCCATGCGTAACTTTGAGGAATGAGTGTAAAAAGAAACATTAGATTGATGAAGGTTGCGATCTTAACGAACCCGCATCTTATATACTAGCTACACCAGGAAAATAATGACAGATATAATAGTGACCGATAAAGAATACGATTCAATCGGCTATCTTGAGCACTTCTTGTAGTTTATTTATCTGAATCAGCTTGTGAGCTTTCTCACTAGCATTACGGAACACTAGCTGCTTTTTATTACAGTGCGCCCAGCGTGACCAAGCCACTAACAGAGCTAACCCACCGCTATCAAATTTTTGTGCAGCTGAGATATCAATCTCTAAATTATCTTCAAGCACATCAAGCAATGCCTTTCTAGCTTGCTTCCATATTTCGGGAACACTTACAAAAGTCAGGTCACCTGTCACCCTAAAGCGACCTGGTTCTATATATTTAAAATCGGACATCTTTATCTAAATACATAGCAGCAAAATAATTATTCAGCCACTTCATCCGTTGCGCCAGATTTATTAGTATTTGCCAAGCGAGCGATCAATGCGTCTAAAGACGTTTCTCTTATCTCTTGACTGAAACTAGTGCGGAAGTTTTTAACTAAACTTAATCCATCTACCGCAAGGTCAAAAACTTTCCATTCAGCTTGCTTGTTCTTACGGAATATATATGCAACTTGCAAAGGCGCTTTACCTGACCCAACACTAAGCTCAGATTGAACTGTGTAATACTTTCCTTCTTGCTTATCTCGAGCAGGAAGCACGTTCACTTTCGCATGCCCGTAATCCACTAACGATTTCGCATAGGTGCGAATCAACATATCTTTAAATTCAGCAATGAAACTTGTGCGCTGATCTTCGTTAGCTTTTTTCCAATACTTTCCTAATATCAATTTACCCATTGAATTCAAATCAATAATCGGAATCACAGTATCGTTTATCAATTGATTGATTAATGCTGGGTCTTCGCGCAGTCGATCATTATCTTCATTTATAGTGTTAAGAACATTTGTTGAAGTATCTTCAACAATTTTTTCAGGCGCTCGATCATCTATCGCAAGTGCGTAAGTACTAAACACCATAGCTATAACTACCGCCATGGCCATAAACAAACGAGTGAACTGCATATACCAACTCTTATAACCTGCCACAATAAAACCTCCCTAAATTCATAATTTATATATAAATATCAATAACTTAACTAAATAAACATTACCCAGATGTTAGTTTGACAACAATTTTGCCAATTATCTCCTCTAAAACCAGTGCTGATTGGGTAAATTCTATATGGTCACCGGCAACCAGAACATCATCCTCTGCGCCTGGCTCTAGAGCCACATACTGTTCACCGAGCAAACCAGCGGTATATATACTGGCGGTTGTATCAATTGGAAAATAATCATGCGAAGCCTGGATACGCATTAAAACTTTCGCTTCGTATCTATCAGAATCATAAACTATTTCTAAAACTTGCCCGACTCGCACCCCAGAGACTGTTACCGGAGAGCGTACTTTTAAGCCGCCAATATTTTCAAAATATGCTGACACCTCATAACCATCGTTGCTAGTGAGTCTGCTTAAGTTGCTGACCTTCATCGCCAACATAAACAAGGCAAGCACTCCAAGCACTACAAAAAGCCCAACCATTGTTTCGATAAAACGCGTTGTCATAATTTTAATTCCTGATTTTTAACTTTATTTAATTACAAGTTGCCAAACATCAATGCAGTTAACACAAAGTCCAAAGCTAATACCGCGAGCGCTGAATTAACGACTGTATGTGTTGTGGCCAAACTAATTCCTTCTGCCGTCGGCATCGCTTCATAACCTTTGTATAAAGCAATCCATACACAAGCTACAGCAAACACCACGCCCTTGATCATCCCATTCGCAACGTCATCAACAAGATCTACATTGGCTTGCATTTGTGACCAATAGGAACCCTCATCGATACCTAATAAGCCCACACCTACAAATCTTCCACCTAAAATTCCTACCGCGGTAAAAATAGCCGTCAGTATCGGTACCGATACAAAACCACCAATAAATCGTGGCGTGATAATGCGCTTAATGGGATCAACCGCCATCATTTCCATACTGGAAAGTTGCTCTGTTGCTTTCATTAAACCAATTTCTGCAGCTAAAGCTGAACCTGCTCGGCCTGCAAATAAAAGCGCGGTAACCACTGGGCCTAGCTCACGCACCAAAGTCATCGCTACCACCACACCTAATGACTCTTCTGCACCAAAGTCCACTAACGTTATATAACCTTGTAACCCCAATACCATTCCAACAAACAAACCTGAAACAAGTATGATTGTGAGTGATAGAACACCAATCGAATAAATTTCTTTAATAATTAATCGAGGTCGCGTCAAAGCATGCGGAATAGATGCAATAATTTTCCCTAGAAAAATTGAGGCGCGCCCAAGGTTCTCGAACAAACCAAGCGCCCAACCTCCAATACTTTGTAATGTTGCAGCAACCATAAATTAACGACCTACCAACAGGTCTTCTTTAAAATCATTTGAAGGGTAATGAAATGGAACGGGGCCATCGGCAAGTCCTTGTAAAAACTGCTGCATCCATTCTGATGAACTAGTCGTTAAATCATCAGGTGTGCCTGATTCAACCACCTCACCTTCTGAGATCACATAGATGTAATCAGCAATCGACAACGTCTCTTCCACATCGTGAGATACGATGACACTCGTAAGCCCCATGCTTTCATTTAGTTCTTTAATCAAGGTAACGATTGTACCTTTAGTTATAGGATCTAAGCCTGTAAAGGGTTCGTCATACATAATCATAGAGGGATCCAATACAATGGCTCGTGCCAACGCTACACGTCTTGCCATACCACCCGACAGTTGACTGGGCATCAACTTACGAGCACCGCGTAATCCGACCGCTTCGAGTTTTAACAATACCAAATCTCGCATTATTTGCTCAGGCAGCTGTGTATGTTCTCGCAATGGAAAAGCTACATTTTCAAACACATTCAAATCAGTTAACAAAGCACCACTTTGAAACAACATGCCCATCTGTTTTCGAACCGCATAAAGAGTATTTTGATCGACGTTATGTATATCTTCTCCAAACACTTGCACAGAACCTTGCTGTGGATGCAACTGACCGCCGATAAGTTTTAGTAATGTCGTCTTACCTGTTCCACTTGGCCCCATAAATGCAGTCACCTGCCCAGCACGAATGTCCAAACTAATACCATTGAATATTTTTCGTACACCACGAGTAAAGTGTAGATCACGGATTTGTACAATCGAGTCCAATGTATTCTTCTTATATATTAGCGAGCAGTGCGTTAGGGTAAAATAACTAGGTAATTACCACACAAAATAGGCAAACATCATACCTGCTTATAGTATGCTTGGCGATGCGCTCACGACACGGGCAGCCAAAAATCTAACTGAATAATAAGCCAATAGCCTCCAAACCGTACATATGTTGATCTTTATTGCAGCCCTTGGAATAGGGTTTTTACTCCTGATGTGGAGCGCAAATACCTTTGCAGACAATGCGCTTTTACTTGGCCAGCATTTTAATATTTCCAAAATTTTAATCGGCATTGTGATACTTGGTTTCGGCACATCTGCACCTGAACTTTTAGTATCTGCACTTTCCGCTTTACAAGGTAACGCAGGACTCGCAATTGGCAATGCCATTGGATCCAATTTAACTAATATATTATTAGTATTGGGGGTAACGCTTTGTATATTACCCATCAATATTGATGCCGAATTAATTCGCAAAAACTTTATGTTATTGCTAGGCGCCACTGCACTATTTAGCTTATTAATATTTGACCAACAGCTCACTTTTATTGATGGTTCAATTTTATTAACTGCTTTAATTCTTACACTCTACTTACTCTCGAGGTTTGAAGAACAGACAGACAACACCACGGCTAGTGAGGACACAGAAATTAATAACCTTACAGTATCGCGAGTCGTTATCGGTTTGATTACGGGCCTTGTGATTTTATTAGCTAGCTCTAAATTAGTAGTATGGAGTGCAACAGAAATTGCACAACACTTGGGTGTAAGCGATCTAGTCATTGGCCTAACTATTGTTGCACTCGGAACCAGCCTCCCAGAACTTGCCACCTGCATAGCCAGCGCAATGAAAAAGCATGGCGAACTAGCCATCGGCAACATTGTCGGATCAAATATTTTTAACACTCTTGGCGTAACGGCCACAGCAAGCTTGATAACTAACTACACGCTACCAGAACAAATCTTTTCTCGTGACTATCCTGCCATGCTGGTTGCGACAGGTGTATTATTTGCTTTACTACTGATATTTTTGCGCAAAAAATATATACCTCGCGGATTTGGACTACTATTTCTAGCAGGGTATGCCGCATATATGTACACAATTTATATTCAAACTTAATAAGCTAATAAGCCATGAGCTCAAACCTAAGTACACCAAATCAAAATATAATAGAACGCGCAAAATCTATTCGCTTAGCATTGTTTGATATCGATGGTGTATTTACAGATGGAAATATACAAATTGACTCGCAAGGCAAAGAAATTAAAACCTTTAATACACAAGACGGTCATGGTATACGCTTACTACAGCATTATGGAATTCAAGTCGGTGTAATTACAGGTCGCAGCTCCGAAGCATTAGAGCACCGCATGCAGGATCTTGATGTTAAATTTGTGTACCAAGGCAGTATTGATAAATACTCAGCCTACCAAGAACTATTAAACAAACTAAAACTAACACCAGAACAAACTTCGTTTGCTGGTGATGACATCGTGGACCTACAAGTTATGTCACATTGTGGTTTAGCCATTGCAGTTGCCAATGCGCATGCCTTTGTTAAAAAGCATGCGCATTGGGAAACTTCTGCCAATGGAGGCCATGGTGCAGTAAGAGAAATTTGTGAACTAATATTAGATGCGCAAGGCCTACTAGAAGGGGCCTTAACTTATAATCTCAATCAGGATCACAATAAAGAGCAATGAAAAGGTAAGCTTGATGTCCTATAGATTTGTATGGATTTTCCTATTAATCGTATTTGGCGGTGCAATTACTTTGTCGTTTTTAAATCAGCGCGACCGACATATTGAAAATACTTCATTAACCACCCCAAGCAACACCCCCACTGTCAGTTTCGAAAACATCGAGATGATCATTAACTCACCCGCAGGGCAACCACAGTATGAATTAACCGCGCCTAAATACTGGCTCTTCCATGATCAGCACAGGAGTGAGTTCACCTCCCCCGATATCGTTATTTATAACGAAAATGGCAGCAAAATTTACGCTTCTTCAAACAAAGGTGAAACACGTGATAATAACGACGTGATTACGTTAATAGGTGACGTGAAAATTGAACAACCCAGCACAAACATTGAGCCTATTCCCTTAAATATATACACCGAAAAACTAACCGTTTCACAAAAAAATCAACAAGTGACCACAAATTTACCAGTCACCGCAACTCGTGGCTCACAAAAAATAACAGCCTTAGGTATGACCTTAAATCTCAACGATAAAATTTTACATCTTCATAGCAAAGTTAAAGGTCAATACAATCCTTAAACCAACATACTTAAAATCATGAATAAACCAATCAAAATCTACATCACTTTATTATTACTACTTGTATTTAATTCAGCTGTACAAGCATTAACAGATGATTCGACCAAACCCATCAACATACAAGCAGACTCAGCAGAAATTAATGACGTAACTGGTATAAGCACTTACCGCGGAAATGTAAAAATAACACAAGGCAGTACAATCTTAACCGGTGACATCGTTGTGCTTGAAACAACAAACAAAAAAGTTAATAAAATAATATCTGAAGGAGCATTAAGTACATTCAAACAAACCACTGATGATGGGAGAAAAATTAACGCCGAGGCAGAAAAAATGGTGTACAACATCACTGGAAACAAAATTGTTTTAACCAATAATGCAAAATTGACTGAATCAGGTAACACCTTTGCAAGCGACAAAATAACTTTTTACACAGACAAAGAAATTGTCACTGCAGGCAGCTCGTCTGGCAGTGATCGTGTCAATATTACTGTTTTTCCAGAAACTGTAAAAAGTGAAAAAGAAATTTCTCCAGACACGACTAATCAGTAATTACTATTGCTACCTACATAAACCATTATATGAACACGCTTAGCGCAGAAAACTTACACAAAAAATTCAAATCTCGTGTTGTCGTCGAAAACGTATCGATAGAACTCAAATCTGGTGAAATCGTAGGCTTACTTGGTCCCAACGGAGCTGGTAAAACAACATGCTTTTATATGCTAGCAGGCTTAATTCAATGCAATGATGGCAGCATTCATCTGGACAAACAAAATATTACTCGCATGCCTATGCATACAAGAGCAAAACAAGGCATCGGATATTTACCTCAAGAAGCATCCATCTTTCGCGGACTAACTGTAGAACAAAATTTATTAGTCAGCTTAGAAGCTAGAAGTGGACTTAAAAAGAGTCAACGCAAACAACAGTGCAATGCCTTACTTGCTGATTTGCAAATTGAACATATTCGTGATCACAAAGGTGTTAGTTTATCGGGTGGTGAAAGAAGGCGTGCAGAAATTGCTAGAGCGCTAGCCATGCAACCTAAATTCATTTTACTCGACGAACCCTTTGCCGGCGTAGATCCAATATCGGTCAAAGACATCCAACGCATCTTAAAGAATTTACGAGACCAAAATATTGGGCTTTTAATTACGGATCACAATGTGCGAGAAACATTAGATATTTGCAACCACGCCTACATTCTCAATGAAGGACGTGTACTCGCTAAAGGAACACCGCAGGTATTATTAAGCAACAAAGAAGTGCAAGAAGTATATCTTGGTGCAAATTTTACACTGAACTAACAAACCTACCCATTATTCAGTCTCCATAAAAAACTATCCCTGCACAATACAGGGTCTACTATACGTCGAATACAGACGACGAGCCGTACTATGATTTAGTATTTATTAAGCAATTACCGTGCCATAATTGCAAACATGTTAAAGCCCTCACTTCAAGTTCGGTTAGGTCAACAGCTAACAATGACCCCACAACTGCAGCAAGCTATACGCTTACTGCAGCTATCATCATTGGAGCTAAAAGCTGAGATTCAAGAAGCCTTTGAAACCAACCCTATGCTTGAAACTGAAGATGACCAGGCATCTGAAACCATTACTCCTGAAGACTCTCCCACCAAAGAAAAAGTGAGTGATGACATAACTGAAGTTGGTGCAAATGATAACTTGCCGGATGAGCTACCGACCGATAGCCAATGGGATGACTATTACGAACCTACACAATCAACACCTTCATCACAGAAAACGGAGGACTACTCTTCATTTCTAGAGAATCAAAGCAGCGATGACCAAAACACTTTACACGAACACTTACTATGGCAACTTGAGTTAAGCCCACTCACTGAATTAGATCATGTTATTGCTCTAATGCTAGTTGATTCCCTCGATGATTCTGGCTATCTAGAAGACTCTGTAGAAAATATTTACGAGAATCTAAAGAAAGATTATGAAGAATTAGAGCTAGATGAAGTTGAAGCAGTACTGAAGTTTATACAACGCCTTGACCCTATCGGATCTGGTTCTAGAAACTTACAAGAATGCCTTGATATTCAACTACAACAAATGAATGGCGAACTTCCCTCCATTGATAACGCGCGTTTGTTAGTTGAGAAATATCTTGACCTCGTTGCAACAAAAAATCACAAGCAAATAATAAAGCTCACAAAGCTTACTACAGAAGAACTTGATGAAGCTATTGCACTTATTCAAGCATTAAACCCTAGACCGGGTGATGCAATAAGCACACAAAAATCTGAATACATCGTACCCGATGTATACGTATCTAAGCATGAAGGCATTTGGCATGTCCGAATCAATACGGAAAATGCGCCCAGATTAAAGATAAATGACGTCTACTCAAGTTTAATAAAAGATTCTAGTCAAAGTAATGACGCTGAATATTTACGCAACCAATTACAAGAAGCTCGCTGGTTTATTAAAAGCTTAGAAAGTCGCAACGATACGTTGATGCGCGTAGCAAATTCTATACTCCGACACCAAAGAGCATTTTTTGAATATGGAGAAGAAGCCATGCGCCCATTGGTGCTTCGAGATGTTGCAGAAGAACTAGAGCTGCATGAGTCAACAATATCTCGTGTTACGACTAACAAATATTTAGACTGTGCACGTGGCGTATTCGAGTTCAAATACTTTTTTTCAAGCCATGTCAACACAAATGATGGGGGTATTTGTTCTGCTACCGCAATTCGAGCCATGATTAAAAAAATGATCAAACAAGAAGTACAAGCCAAACCTTTGAGTGATAACAAAATAGCCACTTTACTTGAACAAAATGGCATCACTGTTGCACGCAGAACAATTGCTAAATACAGAGAATCCTTGGGCATACCATCTTCTAGCGAAAGAAGGCAAATAATTTAATCGGTTTTAATCTAAGCATGACTGTGATTTACTATTGTTGTGAATGATTGAGGGAATAATTATGCAAATAAATATAACTGGCCAACACTTAAAAATTACCCAGCCTTTAAGAGAACATGTTGAAAAAAAATTTGAAAAACTCACCAGACACTTTGATAACGTAATAAATATTCATGTAGTTTTAACTGTCGAGAAACTAGAACATCATGCAGAAGCATCCTTAAAAGTAAGTGGGAATAAAATTTTTGCAGAAGCATCAAACGAAGGCATGTATGCTGCAGTTGACAATTTAGTAGACAAACTAGATAGACAGATCGTAAAACATAAAGAAAAGATCAAAGATCATCATCAGCGTGAAGTTGAACACCACATTATAAATTAATATATCTTAATTTTTACATACCTATGCAAATCAAAGATTTTATCTCTGAAGAAGGGATGGTTTTCACACCTTCTGTAAGCAGCAAAAAAGCTGCACTTGAATTATTAAGTGAGTCATTAGCACATCAAGACAGCAGCCTTAGCAAGAGCAAAGTTTTTGATGCCCTGTTAGCACGAGAAAAATTGGGCAGCACCGGTTTAGGAGAAGGTGTTGCGATACCGCATTGCCGCATACAGGAAATCGAAACTATCAATGTCACCATCCTAAAGCTAGAGGAAGGTGTCGAATATGAAGCTAGTGATGATAAGCCAGTATTCTTTTTATTCTGCCTAGTGGTACCTGAAGATGCTAATGATAGCCACCTTCAACTTCTAGCCAACCTAGCTGAAGTGCTAGACAGTAAGCAACTACGTAATTCCATTCAAAAATCCCACAATGCTAAAGAGTTATATCAAATACTCACCCAAGATCCCAAGCATCTTGCAGCATAGTTTGTACTTGCTAGCTACTAGCTTGCGATTAATTTAAGCTGTTAAATTAGCATGACAGCAACAAACTCCAAAAACACAGAAGTAGCACTAACTACGGCTGACCTTTTTACTAATAAACAAGAAAGTCTTGATCTTCACTGGTGGTCAGGAAATAAAAATAGTGGGCTTGGATTCACACGTTTGTCTTTTTCTTCTTCTGAAATTGGCTTAGTAGGCTATTTTAATTTAATCCATCCTAATCAAGCACAGATCTTAGGTGAAACTGAACTTAATTTTTTCAATAAAGCTGATGACAGCATATTAAATAATTTACTTGCTCAATTATTTCAAAGAAAATCAGCTGCAATATTCATAAGTGATGGCCTCAATCCACCTGAAGGGTTTAGAGAACAATCATTAAAATATGATTTGCCCATTATTTGCTCTACCCTCTCAAGCAATGAATTAATAGACCAGCTCCGTCACTACTTAACACAAGCATTAGCTGAAAAAGAAATTTTACACGGTGTATTCATGGAAGTTATTAGTGTTGGTGTACTAATAATGGGGCAAAGCGGATTAGGTAAAAGCGAACTTGCACTTGATCTTGTAAGTCGTGGCCATAGATTAATTGCTGACGACGCACCTGAATTCGCACGCATCGCGCCAGAAACTGTAAACGGCACCTGCCCAGAAATATTAAAAAACTTTCTAGAGGTGCGTGGCTTAGGGGTGCTTAATATTCGTGAAATGTATGGCGACAGTGCTATAAAATCTAACAAGTTTATACGCCTTATAATCGATCTTATCCCACCAAAAATGAGCATACCAAAGACTGAAGATCGATTAAGATTATCCGAACGTAAAACAAACTTACTTGGCGTAGATATTCCTACTATATCTCTTCCTGTTGCTCCAGGAAGAAACTTAGCAGTTTTGGTCGAAGCGGCTGTTAGAAATCATTTATTATCAAAAAATGGTTACAATGCAAGCGAAGATTTTATCGAACGTCAAAAACGATTTATGCAATAGGAAACCATGAAGTTAGTAATCATCAGCGGCTTATCAGGGTCTGGAAAATCTGTGGCCATCAACACACTAGAGGATGCAGACTTTTATTGCATCGATAATATGCCGTTAAGTATGCTACTAACATGCATCGAACATTTAACTTCTAATGCTTCTCCATATTATGAAAAAACTGCGATTGGAGTAGATGCTCGAAATGCAAGTAAAGACATCATCTCATTCCCCGAAATCATTGCTGCAATCAAAAATCGAGGTATCGACCTAGAGCTTATTCACCTTGAAGCTAATGAAGACGCTTTAATACAACGTTATAGTGAAACTCGTCGCAAACACCCTTTAACAAAAAATGGCTTACCCCTTATTGAAGCCATTCACATGGAAAAGCACATACTAGAAGACCTGGTCTTGCTAGCCGATTTACGCATTGATACCACTTCAACAAATGTTCGCCAACTCCGCTCCATTATTAATGAAAGAGTATGTAAGAAGACCTCTGCCGACTTAACCATACTATTACAATCATTTGGATTTAAGTATGGGGTACCTAAAGACTCAGACTATGTATTCGATGTACGCTGCCTACCCAACCCTTACTGGGAGAAATCGTTACGAGATCTTTCTGGCAAAGACACTGAAGTAATTGAATATCTACAATCACACAATGATGTAAAAGATATGATTGATTCTTTAACGGGCTTTATTGAAAAATGGTTACCATTATTTATAAAAGAAAATCGCAGTTACTTAAGTGTTTCTATCGGTTGTACAGGCGGACATCATCGATCTGTTCATGTCACCGAATACCTATCTAATCGACTACATAGCTTTAAAGATACGCATGTTTCCGTGCGCCACCGTGACTTAGAGACATAATGGCTGTCTCAATCCTCATCATCACTCATGGCAATGTGGGCAAAGAATTACTTTCTACCGCCAAATCCATGCTTGGAAAGTTGCCGTTAACCTGTGAAGCATTATCGGTATCTAACTCTTGCAAACCTGATGAGTTGGTCTGCGAAGCAAGGAGAATTTGCAACAAAATAAATAATGGCGATGGTGTTTTAGTACTGACTGATATGTTTGGCTCTACACCAAGCAATATCTGCAATAAATTAAAGAGTGATTGCCAGGCAGAAACCCATGTTATCGCAGGCTTAAATCTACCCATGCTTATTCGTGCATTAAATTATCCAGAACTTTCGCTAAAAAAGATTACCGACAAGGCGCTTAGCGGTGCACATGACGGTATTATCGATTGCCAAGTGAATGACTAGGCGTCCTATAGAATAATAAAGGAATGACGATATAGTGATAAACAAGGACATAACTGTTGCGAACAAACTTGGTTTACATGCCCGTGCAGCCGCTAAACTAGTTGCCTTAGCTTCAAATTTTGCCAGTGAAATCACCTTGCAAAAAGGTAGTAGAAAAATAAATGGCAAAAGCATAATGGGTGTCATGATGTTAGCTGCAAGCCAGCACACAGTTGTAAATATAGAGATCAATGGCGAAGACGAACAACAAGCTATGACTGAGATTGAAAATTTATTTAAGAACCTCTTTGATGAAGACGAGTAAATATACTAGCTAAATATATATGGCACTAATCGTATCTGGAATTGGCGTATCAAAAGGCATTGCCATCGGCAATGTTCACTTACTTAATCGTGGTGCTCCTGAAGTTTTTGAACGCAAACTAGAAGAACATGAAATAGAAGTTGAAGTTGAACGATTTCAAGAAGCGGTTGATGGCGCAGCAAAACAATTAAGTGGTATACGTGACTCTATCCCAGAAGATGCACCAAAAGATGTAGCAACATTTATTGACTCCCATCTACTGATGGCCAAAGACTCTATGCTCAGCAAGGTACCAATAGAGATCATACGAGAACAGCAATGCAATGCTGAATGGGCACTTAAGCAACAACGCGATAAATTAGAAGCAGTATTTGAGCAAATGGAAGATGACTATTTGCGCACACGTTTGAATGACATTGAACACGTCATTAATTTAATACAGCAAATCCTTAAAGATCAGCAATTCACGATGCAAATGAAATTGCAGCCACTGAAAGGAAGCATAATAGTTGCAGATGACCTCACTCCAGCAGATACCGTAGTCATGCAAAACCAAAACATTGCTGGCTTCATAACTGAACTAGGAGGCCCGCTTTCTCACACAGCCATTCTAGCTAGAAGCTTAGGAATACCTGCTGTAGTAGGCATACAAAGTGCTCGTTCGCTCTTACAACAAGATGAACCATTAATTTTAGACGGCAATAGTGGCATGGTGCTCGCAGGCACTGATGAGAATACCGTAAAAGAATTCCGCCAGATTCAGCGTGAACAAAAAGATGCGAAACGCAAGCTCGGCTCCTTAAAAAATATCTCTGCTAAGACTAAAGATGGTCAACGCATTAGCCTACAAGCCAATATTGAACTCGCGGAAGATGTTAGCGCGCTTAAGAAATCAGGTGCGGAAGGCGTAGGATTATATAGGACTGAATTTTTATACATCGATCGAGAAACACCTGCAGATGAAGCTGAACAGTTAAATGCGTATAAAAAAATTATTCGCGTATTAAAAGGAAAACCTTTAACGATTCGCACATTAGATTTAGGTGGAGATAAAGAATTTGATCCAAACTTCCAAGGACCATTAACTCAAAATCCCGCACTAGGATTACGCGCAATTCGTAGATCCTTAAAAGACACTGAGCTATTCAAACAACAACTTCGTGCAATATTACGCTCTTCAGCAAATGGGCCGGTTAGAATATTATTACCAATGATCACTAGTGACAACGAGCTTGTACAATGTTTAGCGTTAGTCGATCAAGTCAAACGAGAACTTAAAAGTGAAAATAAAGAATTTGATAAAGACATCCCCGTTGGCGCGATGATTGAGGTTCCAGCTGCAGCAATATCTGCACATATTTTTGCCAAACAGCTAGATTTTTTATCGATCGGTACGAATGATCTAATTCAATACACGCTAGCAATAGACCGCATCGATGATCAGGTAAACTATTTATACGACCCACTCCATCCTGCGGTATTGAAGTTAATCAATATTACTTTGCAAGCAGGTAGACGCGCAGATATTCCTGTTGCCATGTGCGGCGAAATGGCAGGCGACCCACGTTATACTCGACTACTTTTAGGTTTAGGTTTAAAAGAATTTAGTGCCCACCCTTCTAATCTGCTGGAAATCAAACAAATTATAAATAAAAGTAAAATTTCAGAACTAGAAATAAAAACCAAGAAAATATTAGCGACTACCGTACCTAGCAAAATCATCCCAATGGTAAATGCACTTAACGCATAGTCTGTCTAACTACGCGCCCACTAATCTGTTTATACTTTGGCAAGCTGCCTTAGAGCAGTTACACTTGCTGCGCGCGTAAATTAAAACCATTGAAATTTCATGCCTGATACAGTAATCCAGATACAAGACCAAACTTTAAAAGTCATTGGTGACGCTTTACAAAGCGGCACCATGCAACGTGCGCGCCGTGTCCTAAACGCACTACATCCAGCAGAAATTGCCAATTTACTCGAAGCGCTACCCCACTCCCAGCGCAGCATTGTGTGGAACATGCTAGATCATGATGATGATGGTGAGATTTTATTACACGTAGGCGATGAAGTACGCAATGGCTTAATTCAAATTATGGATAGCGATGCATTAATCTCGGCTACTGAAGGCTTGGAGATAGATGATTTAGCAGACCTACTAGCCGATCTGCCTGATACGGTTACCGAACAAGCACTTGCAGGCATGGACCTTCAAGACCGACTGCGCCTTGAAGCGGTTCTAGCTTACAACGAAGATACTGCGGGCGGTTTAATGAATACCGATACCGTTACTGTACGTCGCGATGTCACGCTAGATGTTGTATTGCGTTATTTGCGAACTAGAGGTGAATTACCTCACGCTACGGATTCACTGTTTGTAGTAGATCGATATGACCATTACATCGGTACTCTTCCTCTTACAGAAGTACTCACCAACAAGCCAACAGAACTAGTTCGTGATGTAATGGTTAATAATGTAGAAGCTTATCCTGCGCATACAGAAGCAAATGTAATAGCAAAATCTTTCCAAGACTTAGATCTTGTTTCTGCAGCGGTGGTAGATGAAGAAAATAAATTGATCGGCCGTATCACAGTAGATGATGTAGTAGATGTAATTCGTGAAGAAGCTGAACATTCAGTGTTCAGCATGGCAGGTCTATCAGAGGAAGAGGATTTATTTGGCCCAGTGGTTTCTTCCACACGCCGTCGCGCCCTCTGGTTAGGTGTTAATTTAGCAACTGCCTTTCTTGCCGCTTGGGTAATTAGTTTGTTTCAACCTGCTTTAGAAAAAATTATTATATTGGCCATATTAATACCAGTAGTAGCTAGCATGGGTGGCATTGCAGGTAGCCAAACATTAACACTGGTTATTCGAGGCATCGCTACAGGCCAAGTAGGACGCAGTAATTCAAGATTATTATTAATGAAAGAGCTCGCCGTTGGATTTTTGAATGGCATGGTGTGGGCATTTGTTGTGGCAATGGTAGTCATGCTTTGGTTTAAAGACATAAAAATGGGTGGCATTATTGCAGTCGCGATGGCAGCAAATTTAATCTGCGCGGCACTTGCAGGCGTAACCATCCCGATCATTCTCCGTAAACTCAAGATCGATCCTGCTCTAGCTGGAGGAGTAGTGCTTACAACAATAACTGATGTAGTGGGCATTTTTGCTTTCCTGGGGCTCGCAACATGGCTGTTACTATAATTATCAATTATTTACTTTATACATTTTGCCTCCATCCTTAATCCTCACCCTAATCAGTCTTGGCATTGCCATCTGGCTTGCTACAAAATACTTCCACAAATGCAAGCAAAAAAAGCTACTTCAAAAGCCATTGCACCCTGATTGGATTGTAATTTTAGAAAAAAATGTAGCTCTATATTCAATTCTACCTGATGAATTGCGCATCGAACTACATGGTCACGTTCAAGTATTTTTAGATGAAAAAGAATTCATTGGTCAAGGCATTCAAATAACAGATGAAATAAAATTAACGATTGCAGGTAGTGCATGCGTATTATTACTCCAAGGAGGAGATCGTAGCTTCCCTGATTTCACGTCCATCATTGTGTATCCTGATACCTATGTTGCTAAACAAACCAAACAAGATGGCTTAGCTGAACACCAAGAATATAGTGCACGTGCTGGAGAATCCTGGATGCGAGGACCTATTGTATTATCTTGGAAAGATGTCGCACGAGGCTCACAACATCTTAGAGATGGGCACAACGTAGTGTTACACGAGTTTGCCCATAAGCTCGATGAGCAAAACAATGTTATGAATGGCCTGCCCCAACTCAGAGATAAATCTGACTATGCAGAATGGACAAAGGTTTTCAGGAAAGAATATGCAGGTTTAATTAAGCGGGCAAAACGGAATAAAAATAACGTTTTAGATGAATACGGGACAGTTTCTCCACCAGAATTTTTCGCAGTTGCGACTGAATCATTCTTCGAAAAACCCAAACGCATGCAAAGAAAACTGCCCGACTTATACACACAATTAAAAAATTTTTATAACGTAGACCCCGCCTCATGGCAGCGCGAAACCTAGGCCAATTCGGTGCCTAACTACTTGCTAACTGTCATAATTTTAAAATAGTAAACGCAGGAGAACCCTATGAGTAACAACAATCACTCTGTATCTAGTATCAGCACAGAAACCTATGAGCCTTTTATGGTTGGCGATAAACAAGCAGGTGAAGTGCACTGGTTAACCACTACTAACTCGAGTGGAGAAGCCACCTATTCTGGCTTATGGCGTTGCGACCCAATGACCTTTGAATACGAATTTCCAGGTGATGAATATATCCAAGTACTTAATGGAAGCTTGTTAATTGAAATACCAGGCGAAGAAAATGTGCATCTACAAAAAGGCGATATCGCAGCTTTTAACAAAGGAATAAAAACCACTTGGACCATTCAAAGCGCTTTCAAAAAATTCTTTGTAATATCGAATTGCTAAAAATAGATGAACGACTACTAACAACCTAACGCGTTCATTTAAATACATGTATTTCTTGATACGATTGGGAGAGGTCAGCTGTTCAAGCTAAGCTGACCTCTCTCAATCGATAATTAAGACAATACCACCATCTTTTTTCGTGATTACAATTGTTGAACCGCGTGGAACTGTTATACCGTCAAAGGGTGCAGTAAAGTTTGTTCGTGTTGGATCAACATTGCATTGCAAATTTATTTAGAGGAGGAGCAAATCGTATACTAGATTAATGATTTTCTAATTTTATCTGGATATCGAGTTTTTAGATATTCCCATTGTTCTAATTGACTACTTTTTCCATATCTCGTACTAATCTGATCCCAGGTATCTGCCGTAGCTTCTAAAGCAAATTTTGGACTCATTTTGCCTCGATCCGCAAGATCTATATTTTCTTTAAGCACATCCCAATATTCGCCTTGCCCCGTTAAATATAAATCAGGGATACTATTTTTCATGCTGAATTTATGCGCATCCAAAAATTTCTTGGAATATGTTGCTTGAATTTTCGGATCGTCATAATGCTCAACCCTGAATGGATCAAAGTAGCCACTTGGGTATTGCACAGCTTTTGTCGACATCGCTGGAGAGCAGGCAAATAAAGTAAATAAATATGAAATTTCTGGCTCGTTAGAAAAACTTGATACAGTATAATTCCAGCCCCAGTTGAAATAAGGTGCATGTATCAAACTATTATTTACAAAGCCTCCTGGTGTCGGCCCAAATGCAAGGTTATTACGAATTTTAGAGTTTTTACCGTTTAAATATTTTTGTGTGCCGCCCCAGCCGATATTGCAAAACATATTACCTTCTGCAAAAGCCTCCCAATTTTCGAATAAACCATTAGTTTTAGCATTAGGGTACAAGTAGTTTGACGTTGCAACTAATTCACTTAGCGCTTTAACTCCTGATTCATTATTGATTTGTGGACTCAATTTATTATCAAATGGAAAAAATCCTTTAGCATGAAAGCGAACCCACCATTCCCATGCTATATAATCTTTATTGCGATACAGAGCGCCACCATATTTTTTTTCATCTGGGCGATGAAAAAACCTAATCATTTGATCAAGCTGTTCCCAAGTTTTAGGGACATCTAAAGGATATCCGTACTCAATCTCAAATTTCTTTTTTTCTGTTTTATCTTGCAACCAATCATTATTATAAAACATCACATATGTATCACCATCAGTCTGGTAACCATAAAATTTACCTTTATAAAAATCTCCAACTGAATAAAGCATATCTTTACTAAATTCATTAGGTTCATATTTATCAACAAACTCATCCAAATCTCTTATAGCACCTGCTTCTATTAGATCTGGCAATCCAAAAGTTGCTGGAAGCGCTATATCAAAATTTGTTGTACTTGATAATGATTGCGCCATGATCTTCGCATTAATTTCATCAACCGATGCTTCGATATACTCTATTTGGACTCCTGTTTGCTCGCTAAATATGTCAGCAATAGGCTTCAAATTCCCCAGCGAACCCTTCGGTTGCAAAATTGTCACTGTTAAATCTCGGCCTTTTGCTAATAACTTCACTTCTTTGACAATCTTCTGCTCAAGTGTATTTTGTTCACTTCCAGCATATTTATCATTAGCAAATAAAACATTCCCTGGGAAATATGCGCCAAATGCACCAACTACAGCTTTTTTTAGTAGTCGCCTCTTAGAAAATGAGTGCAATTCTTTCATATATACCCTTAATAATTAAAGTAACTAGCCGTTAACTTATTCATATATTTAATGAATTAGTTGAAATATCGGCAACACCAGGAAATTCTTTAGCATGATCCACGAATCTACTAAGAACATGAAAATTGGCAATCTATTGCTGTTTTCATTTTCAGTAGTATTACTACTTGCAATAGCACCTGTGATTATCTCGAGTATCTTTGTAAGTAAGATTGATGACTCTCAATCAGAATTAATACAGTCTTCAATTCCTGCATTAATACATGTGAATCATCTATCCAGCATTTCGCTTAATCTCATTCAAAGCACTTCACATATGGCTGACGCTGAAAGCATTGAAGAGATGAATCTAAGAAAAGATAAAGCAATTACTCTTTCTAATAAATTAAAGCATCAAATACATAATTTAAAAGGTCTTAATTTATCACATCAATTTGATAATGAAATTGATTCAGTAATAAAAGACTTAGTATCTAATGTTCATAATACAGATGAATTATTAACTACATTCTTTCATGTAAATGAAAAATATAATCATTCATACCTTAAAATGCACGAGTCCAGCGAAGCAATTCGTGATTTATCTTCCATTATGAAGATAAATTCTAATGCTGCATTATTAGATAAAATACGCTCTACAAACCAAAAACCAAACAAAAGTGATTTTGAACGACTATTTAAAGAGGAATTACATGATAAAGAATTATCCTCAGAAATTATTAATCGCATTGGAGAAATAAAAAACTCTCTTCAAATTTTAAATAATGCTAGTAACAATGAAATTATTCTTGATTCGGAACAGGGTTTTGATCATGCCTTACGCATAATTACCAGAGCTATTGTGAATCATTCTGATAAAAGTGTTAGAAAACAATTTTCACCATACGTATTAATGTTAATTCAATATGGTCAAGACGATGAGGATATTTTCAATTTAAAACAAAAAATAATAAATTTTAATAATAAGATACATTTAATAAGCAAAAAGAATCTTCAACTCGCACAAAGACTTAACATAACTGTCAACTCAATCAGTGATGAAGTAAAAGTCAATACAGAAATATCCGCCTTTTCTCTTAAAGATATTATTAGTTCAGGAAAAATAATACTATATATAGTTATTATTTTTGCATCCTCAGCTGGGATATTGTTAACACTAACTACAGTAAGGAGAGTAACCAGACCATTATCTAAGTTAGTAAGTGCAACAAAAGAAATTGGAGATGGGAATTTAAATCATGAAATAGAAATAGAAACTAATGATGAATTTGGTGAATTAGCTAAGTCATTTAACTTAATGACAACTAATCTTAAAAATTCAAAAGATAAAATAGAATACTTGGCTTACCATGACACGCTTACTGGCCTCCCTAATAGAAGATTATTTAATAAATATTTAAATTCTGCAATCCTTGAAGCAGATAATAATTCTGAAAATATAGCTATAATGTTTCTAGATTTAGATAACTTTAAACGTATCAATGATACATTAGGACATAATGTTGGGGACGAATTACTAAAAGTTGTATCACAAAGAATTACTAGTTGTATAAGAAGTTCTGACTCGGATAATCAAAATATACGATCGGACTCTACTATTTCAAGAGTTGGTGGAGATGAATTTATATTACTATTCACCCATTTAAATAATTCATTCGAACCTAGCACTATTGCCAATCGAATACTAAAAATATTTGAATCGCCATTCGAGATAAATGGTGAATCTATTCATACGAATACAAGTATTGGCATTGCAGTGTACCCTGACGATACAAGAGATGCAGATGAATTAGTAAAATTTGCTGACATTGCAATGTATGAAGCAAAAGATAGTGGGAAAGGCATATATCAGTATTATTCAAATTCAATGAACACTGCTATTTTGCGTATTTTATCACTGCAAAATAAACTTCATAATGCAATTATTGAAAATCAGCTAGAACTACATTATCAACCAATTATTGATGCACATAACCATGAAATTGTCGGTGCTGAAGCATTAATTCGTTGGCATGATCCAGAATTAGGCATCATTTATCCTGATGCTTTTATACCCTTAGCCGAAGAATCTGGAGCAATCATTCCAATTGGTAAGTGGGTGATTGAGGAAGCATGTAAAAAAATTAAATCATGGAATACAAAATTTAATACTTCTCTATTTATTTCTATAAATGTATCTAGCGTGCAATTCAGCAAGCAAAACATATGCGAATTAATCTCACATCAAATAAAATCAAATGATATTAACCCAGAGTTTTTACATATTGAAATAACTGAATCTATCTTAATGTCTTCCATTAATGAAGTTGCTGATAAACTAATGGATTTAAAAAAACTAGGAATAAAGATTTCACTAGATGATTTTGGAACAGGTTATTCATCTTTAAGCTACTTGCAAAAATTCCCAATAGACACATTAAAAATTGATCGACAATTTACTAGTGAGATAACTGAAATTGACGAACTTCCTCCACTAGTAACAGCAATTATCAACATGGCACATGGCTTAGATATGGATGTGGTAGCTGAAGGCGTTGAAAATGAGTTTCAAGCAACTCAGCTTAAAAAACTGTCTTGTAAACTTTTACAGGGCTACTATTTTAGTCGCCCTGTAGTAGAAGCTGAAATGACAGAACTAATTAGAAAAAGCTACCTTAAGTCGGCGTAAGAAATAAGCTGTTGACAAGCTATGTTACGGGCTATCAACTCTAATTTATAAGAAAAATATCAATTATTTAACTATCAAAAAATAATTTAATATTACTTATCGACTCAAAGAAAGCATTTAGCGAAAATAAGTAAGGTTTTAATAACCCTTGAGCATACTCAGCCAAAAAAGTAGTACATTGCAAACAATGCTATAAATAGTGACAGTGACGCGATTACTGCACCAACATTTACGTCATCTTCTCTAACTCGTTTTTGATCAGTTGTAATCCCATCTGTTAATTTATCCATAACCGTCATCATGCAACAAACCAGCAATGAACGTTGTTACGTGTTGTGAACGCTATATAACGATAAATAATTATTAACTATAACAATTAGTTTTTAATCTAACCGTTACGAATAATCATGACTTTGAAATGAAACTACCTTGAGGCAGTCGGATTGAGGTGATTAGGTAAAGAAACTACGCTTTTGGGAGCGTTACACCTTGTTGGCCTTGATACTTCCCACCTCGATCTTTATATGAAGTTTCGCACACCTCATCTGATTCAAAGAAGAGCATTTGTGCTACACCTTCATTAGCATAAATTTTTGCGGGTAAAGTTGTTGTATTGGAGAATTCTAACGTCACATGCCCTTCCCACTCCGGCTCAAGTGGAGTGACATTCACAATGATACCACAACGCGCATAGGTAGACTTCCCTAAGCATATGGTGAGCACTGACCGTGGAATACGAAAGTATTCAACTGTGCTCGCTAAAGCAAAAGAGTTTGGCGGAATTACGCATTCATTAGCATGCAAATCTACAAAACTACTCTCATCAAAACTTTTTGGGTCAACAACTGCAGAATTGATATTGGTAAAAATTTTAAAATGTTCGGCACAACGCACGTCGTAGCCGTAACTGGATGTACCATAAGAGATCATTTTGCCATTTCCGTTCTCACGAACTTGCCCCGACTCAAAGGGTTCAATCATGCCGTGCTGTTCCGCCATTTCGCGAATCCAGCGATCAGATTTTATCGCCATAAAGTTTTATTTAGATGTTAACAATTAAAGATTAATTAGATAAGCCGCCAAAATAAGGTAACTTTAAATCATCTGTTTTAGTAAATGGAATATTAAACAAACGTGTGTGTATGCTGCCACGAAAATTGTACGAGGCGACGCCTGTTTCTAATACTTTTGGGATCGTCTCTAAAATAGATACGTAACTAATCCTCACAGGCACTTCAATTTTACCACTGCCTAATGCTGGTACAGACATATTCGATATGTTTTCGCCACTTAAGATATCAGTACCGGCTAAGCTCATCGTATAGTCCAAGCCTCTTGCATTTAATGCAAAATTATTTGGGTTCTCGACATTCAGCGTTAATAAGGCAGTTAAACCAGATAAAGTTGCATCTTCAATTTCAATCGCATCAATAAAAACATTAGGTTGAATTGGATTAAGACGTTTATCTAGGCTCCCACAGGCTTGCAACACAAGAAGTGCAAAACCTGCCATGACTATTGAAATTAAACGAATCTTCATTAGCAAGTACCTTTTCAAATGTTCTACGTATTCTGAATAACAATTTTAGGAAACTTCGCACTGTAATCTTTACTCTTTGAAGCAAGCTTTGCTGCTGCTTTACGAGCGATGTCTCGATAGATTTCTGCAATGCGGCCATCTGGATCAGAAGCTACGGTTGGGTTGCCGCCATCTACTTGTTCACGAATAGACATATCTAAAGGCAAGGCACCTAACATTTCTACACCCGACTCTTCAGCCATACGCTTACCACCACCTTCACCAAAAATAGGTTCTTCATGGCCACATTCACTACAGATATGGATACTCATGTTTTCAACCACACCTAACACGGGCACTTCGACTTTCTCAAACATCTTTAAGCCTTTGCGCGCATCTAATAATGCAATATCTTGAGGGGTGGTAACGATGACGGCTCCACTAACTGGAATTTTTTGCGCTAGCGTTAATTGCACATCACCCGTACCTGGTGGAAGATCTACTACCAAGTAATCTAATCCACGCCATTGCGTGTCATTTAATAATTGCTCCAAGGCTTGTGTCACCATGGGGCCACGCCAGATCATTGGCGTTTCTTCATCAATTAAAAATCCAATCGACATGGCTTGTAGTCCATGAGCTTCCATTGGCTCCAAACTCTTACCATCACTCGATTTAGGCTGCCCACTAACACCCATCATACGAGGCTGGCTTGGGCCATAGATATCTGCGTCCAACATTCCAACAGTTGCACCTTCCATGGAAAGTGCCAAAGCTAAATTAATAGCGGTGGTTGATTTACCCACACCGCCTTTCCCAGACGCCACTGCAATTACGTTTTTAATATTTTCGAGCGGCTTGAGACTTTTTTGTACAGAATGAGCTTGAATCTCCCATCCAACATCGGCATCTACATTGCCTGCGCCTGCAGCGACTAATTTTTCTTCAATTTGCTTTGCAAGATCAGCAACAATTCCTTTTGCCGGATAGCCTAATTTAATAGAGACTGTGACTTTATCTCCATTCACATCAATGTTTTTGACCGTACCACTCGCAACCAAATCTTTGCCAATATAGGGGTCTTGAATCTCTTTGAGTACAGCTTCTACTTGCTCTTTGGTAAGCTCGGCCATGCTTTATATGCTCCTGAAATAATTGCTACAGTTATGGGGATAAATTCGAATTGGCATGTACTATATCACGCTGGATTTAGCAGCAAAGATCCCTATTTGAGTAGCCTGA
>JBGCDX010000047.1:0-26131 GCA_045105815.1 Gammaproteobacteria bacterium | reverse complement strand
TTACACAAACCCATTTGTTAGTGAAAGACTATTCGCCTACGCCTAGTTTACCACCTTTACCAAGTCCACCATCAACGTTTTGTACTTTATAGTTACGCAATGCTTTAACCATATTGTTATAGGAATTAGCAAAAGCCGCTGCAATAACTTTTCCCTCAGGTGTTTTAGTAAATGCACTAGCAGCACCACCACCTTGACTGCCAAAAATCCCTAATCCTACTCCAAAGCTAAATTTCTTCGCTGTACCCTGTGCTGCAGCGATCTGCACACTGGAACGGTTATCTATTAGCAACAGCGTTGTTGATGCTTCATCTCTTTTTAATTTACCAGCTACACTATCTAAAATATCGCCTGCACCACCTAACTTACCCCAAAGCTTACCTTTTGCTCCACCCGTCTCTTCAGAAACTTGAATTTCAGGACTCATAGTGAAATCAGCCGCCACCATCTGACCTTTACCAAAGTTACTGCCTTCACGTGTTTCACCAGCCGCTTCTAATTCACGCTCACCCATCACCTCTTTCATTGCTTTACCTCTTTCCACCACTACGAAGCAATTTGATTGTTGCACCATTAAACGTAACAAAGGCGTTGTACTTCCTAAAGTTGGATAACGACGATAATAACGATGCCACCAATCAGAACGTTGATCTTCATGCACGGCTAATGTACCAAGAGGTTCGGCGCAAGTTTCTAATTGACTATCTGCACCGGTTGAATTTGCACCACCTGCAGAACCGGAGACTCCATCGGCATGGGCTGGCATAATTGAAATGGCAATAATTGATAAGAAAAAACTGCCTAGTAGAAAAGACTTATGTCTAAACATCCGCATCATTGGTAACTCCATAGTGATTCATTCATTACAGCTCAGCTGTATTTCTTCAACCGGAAAATACAGTGTAATGGTTACACAAACAATGGCTTAAGTGCGATTAAGTCAATAATTGGTATTAACCAGCACCTTAAAGGTCAAATCGATTATATTGCTTAACTTTTGTAGTTCTAAATTATGCTTTACTTAATGCGTTCTCTGAAGCCAAGCAATAATTTTTTAGCTCTACCTGCGATGATTTTCTCTTCATCTTCAGACTTGTCACTCACAAAGAAATCCGAAAACCCTTCAATATGGTCTTTTGTTACGTTGTGATAACCCATCGTCCATTCAGGAAAGAAACGCTTACCTACTTCTTCTTCTAATAAAACAATGATGCCTTTATGCCTTGTGTCTATTTTAATTTTATCAAACAATGTATCGACTTCAGAATCACCGCCTTCAATTACCTGAATGATGTTTCCCTCTTGATATAACAAAAGGCCAGTTATGCCATGTTGTTGATTATAAGTTCGAGCTCTGTCTAATAAATTTATTAGCTGCTCTTCATTCATTTTGTCACTTGCAGAACTTACATAAGTAAGCTGTTTCATGCTAAACACATCATGTTATAATTTATTCAATATTATCCATTTGCAATAGCTAACATTTCATCTCTGCGTGTGAATTTCTCACGCGGCTTACCTTTAGACTCACCCGCCGACACCTCTGCGGCATCGATTTTTTCCCATTGTGGATAATTAATGTATTGTGCATCATTTTTATCGAGTATCTTATATAACGCTTCACGACCCGCTTTATCACTAGGGAATTTAGTAGTATCTGCTAATAACATTTCTACCGATTCCACTGCACAAGCACGGTTGGTGCCGATAATTCCTGATGGGCCGCGCTTAATCCAACCCGCGGTATATAAACCAGTCACGACATCACCGCCGTGTTCAGTCAATATTCGTCCTTCTTCATTTGGAATAGTGCCCCAACGATCATAGAAAGGCACACCCTCTATAGGCACACCGTTATAACCAATACTGCGGAATAGAATTCCACACTCTATCTCTATGGTTTCGCCAGTACCTTTTGACGATTGCTTAAACGGTTCGCCAGATAATTCATTTAATTCCAACACTACCTTCCCTAAATGTGTGGATTTAGCTGCACTTGCTTCTAACCTTATAGGACTCTTTAGAAAAGTAGATATGCAGGTACGTGCTTTATTAGTATCTCCAAATTCAGCAAACTTTTGGAAAATCTCGACATTCTTTTTGCTGCCACGCCCTTCTTTTGCATCTAACTCTTGCTGGCTAACAGCATTTAGCTCTAATTCTTTAGGATCAATGTATGGACGACAGTTTTCAATCTCTAAAAACTCTTTTAGTTCTTTAGAGGCAAACTTAGCTTGTGCTGGGCCACGTCTACCCACTACATAAATCGTTTTAATTTTACTCTCTGCTAAAGCATCTAAAGCATGTTGTGAAATATCGGTGTGTTTTAATTCATCTATTGATTTAGCCAATATTCTAGAAACGTCAGCAGCAACATTACCTTGACCAATCACCACTGCTGTTTCATGCGAGAGATCAAATGTGCGATCACGATAGTCGGGATGCCCGTTATACCAGCCTACAAATTCTGTAGCCGTGTAACTGCCTTTCAAGTCTTCGCCTGGAATACCTAGCTTGCGGTCTGTTTCTGCGCCACAGGTATAAATGACTGCATGGTAGTTTTCCTGTAACTGTGTAGCTTGAATATCTTTACCAACCGTTACATTGCCGACAAAATTAAACTCTGGATTTTGCGCTATTTTTTTATAAACTTCGATAGCTTGTTTGAGTTTTGGATGATCAGGGGCAACTCCACTGCGCACTAATCCAAATGGTGCAGGAAGTCTTTCGATTAAATCTATTTCAACAACAAGATCTGATTTGATCAATGCTTCGGAAGCATAGAAGCCACTGGGGCCACTACCCACAATAGCAACTCGTAATGGATTATTCTCACTACCTAAACTCATGCAACCCCCTCTAATTGTTTTTAAATATTTTTATATTTTCAAACTTATTCCAAATTCCTTTTCAATATGTCCTTTTTAAATACGTTATATTCATGTGATACAAACAAAAACGCACAACAGAATGTTGTGCGTTTATTTAAATCTAATCTTTAAGGTTATTTTAAAATCCTAATTCTGATTTACGTTCTTCTGCACCTGGTAGTGGCTCCATTGGTTCTTCAATGAGCGGCAGATCCCCACACTTATCAGCATTGATTTCAATCCATCCTTCTTGACCTTCAGGAATATCATCTTCTTCGTAAATTGCCTCAACTGGGCATTCTGGTATACAAGCACTGCAATCGATACAAACCTCTGGATCGATATAAAGCATTTCATCATCAAAATGGAAGCAAGCAACTGGGCATACCGATACGCAATCTGTAAATTTACAACCTTTGCAATTCTCAGTAACAACTGTAGTCATGTAGTCTCTCCTTTATAACTAACTCAACAAGATTAAGTTAGACCTTTAATTTGGTAGCCGTGATTACTGTCTAGTGATAAAACTATTAACGTGCAAATAATAGTACCTCACCACGATTGAGCTCAATCCCGTCTCCACTATATCGTTTGTATTTCCCACTTAAATGTTGATCCTGGATTTTTCTTTTAAATCCATTAGCACGTAATCTTGAGTAATATAAACGCAAAAACAATGGGTGATATGTACACGAATATTCAAAACTAGGCAACATAGGTGCATCGTGTAGCGATACGATTGTACCGCGCTTCATTCCTGCTCCTGTTCGTATTCCTAGCTCACCTAATACTATAATAGTGCCAGCGAGCATATTTACCCCAGTGAAATCTCCTGCATTCCCACCCACAACAATTAACCCGCGGCGCATAGCACTTCCGATCTCATTTTTGGCATTACCATGAACAAATATCTCGCCACCCATAATGCCAGTAGATTGGCCTCTGTATGCGCTACCTACCATGTGGCCTGCATTCTTCTTGATAGTAATACGCCCACCTGTCATTTCCGGACCCACCCAATCACCCGCATTACCATTAATTACTATTTCACCACCCGACATGCCGACACCAAGGTGCATACCGACATCACCATCAACCGTAATTTTACCTTCAGTCATGCCCGCGCCAATTAGTTTCACACTACTTAGATCGCCTTCTACATGTATTTCAGAAGCTCCCTTACCAGTCACTTTAAAAAAGTCTCCAAGGTGGCATTTCACATTGCCATGCATCACATTCAGATTCTCAATACCTGATTGCGACAAATTGGCAAACACCGTTGGATTAACCACCTCGGCTTCAAGAGGTACTTCTGGCGCAGTATGCAGTTTTAAATGAGTGGCAGACATATCATTATTAACTTGAGGTTTTATTTTTATCTATTTGTTTTTATAGTAATTAATCGTTATATTATTTTTTATTCTTATTGCTAGCTCGTCCGTTAGCAATTTCATGCAAATGGAAATGGAATTTCCCAAGCTTGCCACCGTAGTTACCGGCCGTGATGAGCATGGCACCTTTTTCTGCTGCTGCGTGAATTCCTCGTTTCATCGCTTCATTAATTGAAGCCTCATCTAATCCATCAGCAACAATTTCATATACAGCCTCAACCTTTTCAGGAATAGCTGTTTCTTTAGAAATTGATCTTAATGTTGGGCAATACGCATCATTGGTGGAAGCAATTAGGTTTTTATAACTGGCTCCAATTTTACTACCTGATCTAACCAAACCTTGAGGAAACGGTAAAAACACCCCTGCCACTTCTCTCATCGCCTGGGCAGCTGCCATGGAAGCTCTAAGGGCCACATTTTTACTTGATCCAAAGATAATAAGGTTACCGCCACCTACTGCAGGTTGGATGCCAAAGCGATCATCAATAAGGAATTCTCCCTCCATGACGGGAATACGCCATAGTCTACGGCCATCAATGACTTTGCTAATTTGATAGCTATCACCAAAGTAACGTAACTTCCCACCGACCGAAACTGTCTTCTGAGAATCTAGTCCGTTGTAACAGGCTGTTGTTGGGCAGGTCATTACACATTGACCAATACGATCTATTAATTGGCCAGCAATCGTTTTACTACTCATGGTGAACAATAAGACACTTATTCCTGGACGACCATCTGGTGTGTCATCTTCTGATATCTCACATTCTACTGCTGCTTCTAATTTGCAACGAATTACCGAGGTTGCAAAACCCGTCATAGATGCTGCAGCTGCTCTCGCCCACTGCTTTGTATCTGCAGTGATGATGACTCTCGCCCCGTACATCTCAAAGGCTTCAGCGAAAGTATCTTCTATTTCTGTTTTCTTAATCTTCATACTATTAATGATTATGTGTTAGCCCATTATGCTTTAGGATGGGTAGGAATCACCTCATGATCATGCAAGTAATCATCACTGATCGCATAATTATTAAATTTAACGGAATAGTAATCTTCAAAGAACGGTTCAATTTCTTTCGAAATATCTGAATTGTAACCAGGTTTGGTATGCAACAATTTTCCTTTATGGTCTGTTGCAAACTCATGATCCTTAATAACGGTTACGCCGTCTTTTATTACGTAGCGTGGTGCGTTAAACATTGCTTCTTTATCATCTTCTTCTGTGTAGATAGTAATATCTGCATCAGCACCAACACCTAAGTGACCTTTATTTTTCAACCCTAATGCCCGTGCGGGACCAGCACGCGTAATAATTGCTATTTCGCTTAATGTATATTCACGATCCAGTTCACGCAAACTTGTTTGATCAATAGCTTTTTGATTTACATACGTTAACGCTTCTTTACGATATGCACTATCCATTAATAATTTTATTAGTGTTGGATAACTCATAAATGAACCGCCATTTGGATGATCTGTTGATAGCAACACTCTCCACGGATCTTTTGAATGCAAAAATAACTCTAAGCCCATTGCCCATTGCAGTGCATGAGTATAAATATGATCTTGGTAGGTAAAGGGAATAATTCCACAGCCACTTTCACACTCTGTGTCTGCATTAATCCATTTATTCATTTTAACATTACGCAACATCCAAGCTAACGGAGCATCTGCAGTCATAGCAGTTGCTTTGCCAAACATTACTTGCCCTACATCTGTCGTAATATTTTCATTCTCATTCACATAATCAATTATAGAACGCACCCCAGAGACTGCGTCCTTATTAATTTCGCCACCAAAACTATGAAATTGAATATGCGCCATGTGTACACGACGGCCTTGTGCGGCCTTCATGGTATCTAACGTGGTACTGATGTTCCCGCTATGCCCTAGATTATTACAATGCACATGTGGCGGATGAGGCAAACCTAGTTCATGTGCAGCTTCAATGAAACTCTCAATTACATGGGTAGGCGTAATATCGTAATGATCAATATTATCGTTAACATTAGTGATATTGGCATTTTTACGTCCTTTCCAAAGTTCATCCGCACCGACATTTACTAACTTAAGCGTAAAGGCGTGCACTGAATCAATCCACCATGCAATGGCTTCTTTAAATTCTTTCTTGCGTCCCTCTTTTAACAGTTTAAGCAAAAACGCATTGTTTCCCAACAAAACGTAAAAGCCCTTATCAATTACGGGAGTGTCATCTAGCTCTTCCAATGTATGCCTTGCCGTAATTGGCGGCACCGCCGCCTCCATTGCAGTGGTATAACCCATAGTGGCATAGCGATAACCCGTGGCAAATGTAGATGGCACTACACCACCTGTTCCTGATCGTGTATGTGCAGTTTTTGGGTGAACATCTAAACGATGGTCTTCGGGTTGTAATTTGCGTGCTAGATTTACTTTTGCGCCCGCTATATGACAATGAATATCGACTGCACCTGGCATTACCACCATGCCATGTGCATCAATTTTTGTGGCGGAACTTGAAACAGAATCTACAATCTTGCCATCTCTTATAAAGATGTCTTGTACTTTTCCGTCTATATTATTTGTTGGGTCGTATACACGACCATTTACAATTTTTAATTCAGATGGCATATTTTATTATTTTTTTATTAATACAAATGAACTTAACAATTTATCCAGCAATTAATTAATCTGGTGTATTTACTTACATATAATTACACTCAACATCAGTGCAATGAAAACTCTCCCGTAATTACCTTATACATAAAATAGCTATGCAGCCACTCTTGCTTTCTTACCACTCAATAATTCTTTAACACGATCCCGTATCGCTTCTAGCACTTCTTGATCTCCTGGGTAACTAGATTCAAATGCAGGACGTAATGTAATTGGTACATCATCCATCCTATAGACCGTTCCACCTGTATTAATTCCATAAGTCGATACGGCAAAACGAACTTTGGCAATGCTGCTCGTTACAGTATCTTTAGTATCTAATGAAATAATGGGTATCTTCTTCATGTGCTCAATGGCGGCTTTGGGGAAATTTGAAGCAGGATCTGATGCAATGATCATGGCTGCATCGGCTTCGCCTCGCGAGAGCACATCCGTAGTAGTAAACTCACCCGGATTAAACCTTGGATAGCCTCTGTTAAAGTTCACACCAAATGGATAACCGGTTTGCCATGACACAACGTTATCAGCACCGGTAACATTCCCATGACCTCTAACCGGTTTTGCTACAAAGTGTGTGAATTCATTTAAGTCTGCTGCAAGCGACAGCAATGCACCAGAATTAAAATGACGCCCTCTTGTCATAGTTAAACCCATTCCAAAGAACAACACACCAAATTGACAGTTTTTCATTCGGTCAACTAGATCATCAAGCACTTCACGAGACACTCCAGTTTGTTTCTCAATATCCTCTGCAATCTTTTTACCTTTTACTAATGCACGTAACGCCCAAAGCACTTCAAAATCTTTGCCCGGTTTAACTTGCATAAAAATATCTGCAACCGGTGTACTTGGAGTTCTTCGCACATCCACCAAAACCACTGTGCGATCTTTCTTACCATTAGGAATGTACATTCCTTTTGGTGTTACGGCATAACGGGTAAAATGTCGAGGATGGGATTCAGCGGGATTACCACCCCAATAAATCACCAAGTCAGCACGATTTTTAACTTCGCCTAAGGTTGCAGTGCTCTCACCCACACCTTGGAAAGCCATGCCAGATGGGCCGTGGCAAACTGATGTAGTGGTATCAATGTTGCCATTGATGATGTCCATTATTTCTACTGTTACACGTTGCGACTCACAAGTAGAATCACTCATGCCATAGGTGGTTGGAAACTTAGCGTCAATTAAAATTTTTGCTGCAGCTTCCACACCTTCTTTAAAAGTTGCTTCTTTACCGTCAATTAAAACGCCTGGACGAGTATCTATTTTATGTTCATAGAACCAAGCACGCCCCAATACACAGGCTTTTTTCGCCTTAAGAATTCGGTGCTCGTCTAAATCTACAGTCAGTTCCATGTCATCACATACACAACCACAAAATGTGCATGTCGCATCTTTGACAATTTTTATATTTTTACCGGCATAAGGATCAACCTTTTTGGGAACAGACTTTTTATCTTTTGCCTGTACAGCTGCCTGCGTAGCTTCTTTTGTCATCGAAAATACCTAACGTTGAACAAATTATTTAACTTTAGTTACTTTAACTTCCATATGCTTTGATAATGGCATACCTGTGCCTGCAGTATCTGATGCCATTAACTCGCTGGATGGTGGTCCGTAGGGAATAAATATCATCCCAGAAGGAAGGTCTTCATGTTTTTTACTTTTACAAGTCACTACTGTCTGACCCACATCAGATTTAAGCTTAATCTTATCGCCGTCCTTTAGTTTTAAGCGTCGCATATCTTTTTCATTAAGCTCAGCTGTAGTCGTTACCCTTTTATACTCGTCTTCAAGTTTACCTTCATTTAATGAAGTGCCCTGACTTTGCGAACGACCGGGTACTAAAATCATGGTCTCCGCCATCTATAAGTCCTTACTATGCATATTATTCGGCATATTTTTTGGTCACGTTCGTACGAGAGAATAGAGGAGCAGTTGGGATCCCTTCTGCTTTAAATCTACCGAATTCTTCCATGAAAGTAGTGTGTGCTAACTCTTCAATACAGAAGATAATAACATACTTTGCCTAACATCAAATAAATTTATCTGCTTAATTTGCTAGACTTTGCGTAACTGGACATTCTTTGAACAATATATATAGCGGGAAGAAGCTAGCGGATTTACCGTGAAGTTAGATACACTAACTATATATAAAGCAATTCAAATTATAATAACGTCCAGGAGACCCCAAACATGCCTAAATATATTATTGAACGTGAAATTCCCGGAGCAGGTGATTTAACTGCCGATGAACTTCAAGGCATCTCACAAAAATCATGCAGTATTCTAAAAAACATGGGACCACAAATTCAGTGGGTAGAAAGTGTTGTTACGGATGACAAAGTTTATTGCACATACATTGCACCTAACGAAGAAGAAATTCGCAAGCATGCTAACGAAGGCGGCTTTCCAGCGAATAAAATTTCTGAAGTTAAAGGTATGATTGATCCAACCACATCTGAATAATTATTTTTTGGTTCCCCATGAGCACTAAAGAGCTCATGGGGAACCAAAAATACACCCAGAATTCGTCACAACTATTGGGAAATCCCTAATATCTCGCACAACCTGTGCAACATTAAAACTTTCTAACATCGGTTTAACATCAACTACCTGTTGATTAATGAAACATTCATCCATTACACGCAACACATATGTTGCATTGTCATCATGGATATTAAAATTTAGGCTTTCTTTTTTTTCATGCTCCCATTCTTCAATGCTCGCATTTGGAAAATGTTCAGAAATATATTCGAGAATTGGCTTAGCAAACTCTGAGTCACTAACCCATTTTGAGGTACTCAAAATTAATTTGGTAATAATTTATTAATGTCACACTGATCGCCAGAAGACCAACCAAATGTTTCTTTAATGCTTGCAAAGAATGATTTTTTTTCAGGAAGATTGTTTTCTACTGGCATTTCAAGCGCTTCTCCTGTTTCAGCCATACGCTCATATTTAGCCACAAGTGCTTTTAAGAACTTTACCATCTCCGGCGAATCCCACTCACGCTCACCCACAGCCTTATAGACAAGCTTACCCTCAGGATTGATTAAAAACGTAGTTGGCAACCCTCTTACATCCCAACTCGCAAGACTCATATCTTTATCCATTAAAATGGAAAATGACACAGGCACCGCTTTTAAAAACTTTTTAACACCAGCAAGACTTGGACCAACATGTATACCTACCACTTCTAAACCTTCTCCACCAAACTCATTATGTAAATTATCCATTGCAGGCATTTCTTTACGACATGGTGCACACCATGTTGCCCAGAAATTAAGAAGAACAAACTTTCCTTTATAATCTCCCAAGCTAGATTCTTTGCCATTTATATTTTCAAGACTGAAACCACCTGCTTTAGGAGAGCCACTCACAGGTTCCATTAAACTTTCAGCCAATACAGGTGATACAAATAAGAAACTTATTAAAGAGATAAAAAATAGCCTGCTCATTGATTTACTCATCCTGGTAGATTTGCTAGATAATAGTTAGATAGAAATAATGTAAATAAGTTCGCTAGCACTATAGTGTCTTTGATTCAGCAGGCTCAAGCGGCTCACCATCTAAAATACCTTCCATAAAGTCAATCATGTATGGCGCATTCCAGGCCCTTGTACCAACTGCTCTATAACGAACAGTGCCATCAGGGTTGATTATAAAGGTTGTAGGCATAATCGGAACGCCCCAATCACCCAACTGCAAATCTATGTCAAACAATACGGGATAACTAATACCGTTCAACTCTAATACCGAATCAACATCTTCCGATGGATTACCTGCATGAACCGAAATAACCATTAAATTATCTCTATCCAGCAAATCATATGCACTTTGCAAAGTTGTCATCTCACTTTTACAGACGTTGCAAGACATCGTCCAGAAATTCAGTAACACATATTTGCCACGGTAATCTTCTAACGTATGCATATCACCATTGATGTCAGATAATTTGAAGTCTTTGGCTACATAGTTAGGAGGATACGCCTCCATCTGATGCCCTACTTCAGCATTTAATGAGCCTAAAATGGTAAAATTTATACCAAAAATCACAACCAGCATGGACGCATATTGAGAAAACTTTCCCATACTGGATCCTACTTTCTGTCTAATTTTTCTTTCTATTTTTATCACTTAATTTGATTCTCATGCGCCCAATTAGGATCATCTTTACTTATATTGCCAATCGGTGCAGCAAAAGCATCTGCTACGAGTGTACCAATATTACTGCCCGTCAAAGATTTTAAAAATTCAACCACATCATCAATTTCTTGGTCATTAAGATCTAAAGGTCTAATCAAGGGGCTAAGCATTTCATTTTCAATCCCACCTTGATTATAGAACTCCACTACTTGCCTCAATGACTGCATGGAACCATCGTGCATATACGGTGCGGTTAAGGCTACATTTCTCAACATTGGTGTTAAAAACTTCCAGCGATCATTAGGATTCTCGGTAACTTCATATCTTCCCACATCGTTTAACTTAGTCTTGGATACAGAACGAATAATCTCGTTATCTAAATCTGCATATACTCCAGGTGCTAATTGCACACGTGTAGTGGTCGAGGTGGTACCCATAGAAGTTTCGTATCCTAATCCGGTATTGTGCAATTGATTATCTGCGAATAAAGCATAGTCTTCATGTATTAGGTGGCATGCATTGCATTGCCCCTTCCCTGTGAACACTTTAAAACCACGCTTAACCGGCTCACTTACTGCATCTTCTTGTTTTCCAAAATGCCAACGATCAAAGGGCGAGTCTGCAGCATTTAACATTCGTTGGTAACTTGCCAATGCCATACCTACGGTTTCCATCGTTGGCCCACGTCCGTCAAACGCTTTTTCAAACAACCCTTCATAGTCTGGTATAGCTTTAATTTTATTGATCACATAACCAATCGACGGGTTAGCCATTTCATTGCGAGCAAGAAACGGTGCCCATACCTGTTGTTCAAGTGCATCTTCGCGCCCATCATGAAACATCATTTTCAAATAACCTGAGTTATATACTGTGGGTGCATTACGTTTACCAGAACGGCCTTCGACTCCTATTGCAGTTTGAATTTCATTATTGGTAAATCCTTGCTCGGGAATGTGGCATATCGCGCAAGAGAAAGTGTCATTAATTGATAAACGACGATCGAAGAACAAGATTCTTCCTAGAGAAACTTTTTCTTCAGTAATGGGATTCTCTGCGGGCACAGGAAGCGGTGGCAAGCCCAACGGAGGATTTCTATAAAATTCCAATAGATCTGTTGCCTTACCCACACGTTTCTGCAGATCTAAAGTATTCGTAACATAATCTATTGAATCATAGCCTTGCTTATTATCACCCGGGCCATAAAAATGTTTTTCATTTGCCGCAATTGCTAAAGATTGAAAACTATTTGTCGAGACAAAAATAATCACTACTGCAACGAGCAGCAATAAATTAATGAATCTCAAAATATTTTTTTTAACTAAAAACAAACTTATTTACCCATAACTTCTTCAGCCAGTAAAACGCCCTCTTCAAGTAGTAACGTTTTAATATCGGCTGTGACTAACTTGTCATGCAAAAAAGACACACTATATTCCTGGCGTATATTTTTCGAACGATCGATCAAAAATGCTCGCAATACATGTGCCATTGAACCGGTAGACTCTCCATTCTCATCATACATTCTTAACACCATCTGCCCATACTGTTCAATCACCGGTTGCAAGGCTTCTTCGGAGGCAGTGGTTAAAAATAACCATTGAGGATCACCGTCATCAAAACCAGCACCATATAATTTCATTACATCAGGCGTGTCATGTTCGGGATCAAAACTAATACTAATTAATCGAATTTGATCTGATAACTTTGGATTATCTTTAAAACGCTCTTTAATTTTATAAAATACCGCGGTGGCCAAAGGACATCCATTCAAATCGACACAACTACTATAGATAAACGTTAGCAATACAATTTTATCGCCAAGCAAACTATCCAAGTCTAGTTCCTCACCATCCTTGTCTAAAACAAGTCCGCCACCTGCAGCCTTGATAGCTGACAAACTATAACTGCCGGGTTCAGGCACTTTAAAAGACAAATTAGGCGTCCATCCATCCGCTACAATTCTAGGCTGGGCTTCTGACATCGCCGCATGTGAACCTGGCAAAGGCACATCTTTATCACTATCACATCCGTATAAACCGATCAGTGACAAACTGAAAAACAAAGCTGTCAAAACTTTCATCTATGAAAATTCTCTCATTAAAATATTGAAGCAGAAACAACAAGGCCGCCTCGAAGGCGGCCTTGTTTTACTATGAAAAACTTTATGTTACATCATGTAACAAATGCTGCCCTTACTTAGTTTGAGACAACATAGTTCCATCAGAGTTCGGCTTTTGCGAGTAAAGCGAGTACGCGCCAAAACGCATTTGATGCGCTCGACCTAACTTTAACTCATAAAAGTCTACGGTAAACTCATGAGCAAGCTTCTTGCCATTCCAAGTGAATAACTTGAAATATTGCTCATCCGCCTCACCTGTTTTATCCCAATTACCTAACAAAGAAGATGTAAAGTAAGCACGCTTACCGTCCCAGCTTTGTGAAATCATATTCACTTGCTCACCAATCACGTGCTCATATTTTTGAACAGGATTGAATGGATCTGAGATATCAAAAAAGCGTGTTTTGCCGTCAAGGAACGTTTGCACCCATAAGCCTTGATCATCTGCTGTGATAGAAATATCAACCGGTAGTGGCACTTTAGATGGATCACCAATTTCAGCTACATCTTTTGCTTGCCATTCACCTTCTTCATCTTCATAAATTAACCAAATTTTTGAAGTCAACGCAGTAGTAGTAAAGCAATAGTTATTTTGAGAGCCCCAAGCACAACGAATTTCTAATGGTGCACCAGGTACTTCAAAAACTTTCTTAGGCTTACGAGTGTGCAAGTCCCAAACTACAGCTGTATTACCAAAACGCTTCATCGCTTCTGGGTCACCTAACATTTGACCGAAGTCCATCATGTAGTTAGACCAACCTGTGAATGAAGAAGTAACCATTACGTTACGACGTGGTAAAGCTCGAATGTCATAACCATATCCATCCGCTACATTACCTATTTTCTCTGCACCACGAAGATCTTCATCAGTTGGGTTCCAGTGTGCAGCAATAAATTCACCTTCGTTGGTATATTCCGCCATACCTGTACGGCCACCATGATCAACATTATTAGACAATGCCGTCACCATAACTCTGCCAGGGAGCGCATAAAAAGTATGTGGACCTACCATTCCGCCAGTCTTTTCTACAAAATCAGTGATGACTTTATGTAGCGTTGGCTTAGCTGGGTTGGTAGCAACATCAAATACAAAGATCTTGTTACTATCTAAACCACCCGCATATAGATATTTACGATCATCCGTTAAACCAGAGTGATGCGCTTCATTTCGACCACCTACTGAAAGAACGTTTACCACTTTTCCGTATGTATCAGCATTAGGATTAACAGACATGGTTACAAGCTTATCTTGTCCATCGCCCATGCCTTCTACACCTAAGGTCCATACGTAAACATAATCTTCTTGGCCAACAATTTTCGCCATGTAAGGAGACATACACGTCTCATCCGCCATTGCGGTAGATTGAAAACCAACTACAGATGCAAGTAGCACGCACGCAGATGTTGCTATGCTTTGAATCCATTTGGCTTTTGATACTGCCTTTTTCTTCATAATCTTATGACTCCATATCGTATTAGATTAATTAACTGAGGATTAAAAATCTTTGTGGTATTCAAACAAAGCTAGCTACTGTTCATAAACGACGGCAACGTTGCAATATAGAATGAATCGATTGCGACATTATGACGCATCTTGTAGCCCATTCAAAGTTATATAATTAATAACTTAATTACTTAAAACTCAATGCGCTACTTGCTTTATTAGACACAGACTAGACGAAAATGATGGTTTAAAACATTACTTTTAATACAACAGTAAGTTATTGTAATTATTATCGAATTATTCATTTAGGCATGAATAATTTATTGAACTGCAAGTATTCAATAATGTCTATTCATATATATGTAATATATATGCAGCACATAAGCCTTTATAACGGACCACATAACCATTCTGAATTAGATGTTTAAAAGAACTTATCTACAAATAGTAATTTTATGCCTTTGTATACTTCCAACCTATGCGTCTAGTAATGAATTAGCTAGCAGTGAAGTTGCCATTGGTGGTGAATTCGTACTGACATCACAGTCAAATCAGCCATACTCTTTACGTAATGATGCTCAAGGAAAAGCCGTTATATTATTTTTTGGCTTTACACATTGCCCAGATGTATGTCCCAACACGTTAGGCGCTATACAAACCTCCCTCCATCAACTTGGCCAACAAGCTAACCAGGTGCAAACTATTTTCATTACGGTTGACCCCAAACGTGACACACCAGAAATATTGGCCGCATATTTGAAATATTTTGATAGTAATTTCATTGGCTTAACAGGCACAGTTAAACAAATAGATAAAGTTGTTGAGCAGTTCCAAGGATTCTATTCATACTCTGGTGATTTGAAGGGTGAGCACTATACGGTCGACCACACATCCAACTTATACATCATTAACACTGAAGGTGAGGTCGCCAATATCATTCCCTATGGTTTCCCACCCCAAGCAATCACTAATTCAATTGAAAAAATACTCGATAAAGCAGAGTCTTAATATCTATAGTTAATGTTAAATATGAATATTATTAGCAGTTAAACCATGAGTAAAATATCAATATTGTAGATACGCAAAGCGTTGATCTTTAGGCGTACCTTCAAGATCATTTTCTTCATTTGCCGGTTGCCATAAAACCACCTCTTCAATCTTCTTAGCCAGCTCAAAATCCTTATTGGTAACCCCTTTAGCTGCGTGGTTCATCAACTTACATATAACGAAAGCGTAAGAGACACTTAGATCAGGATGATGCCATGCCACTTCCGCCAAATGACCGATGGTATTGACCACCATCATCGTGCCTTTCCAGCTATGAGTTTTATACTTGCGACGAATCCAGCCATTCTCATAGACCCAATTTGGAAGCTCTTCTTTTAACCTTTGATTAATCTCTTCTTCACTGTAGGTTTGCTCAGGTTTAATTTCACGCCATTTAGACATTACTTTGACTCCTATACTGTTGATTATTTGTATAAAATGCAGCTAAATTAATGGTATGCATTCATTAATTCGCTACAATCTGTCGAATTCGAGATACAGACGATTTATTCTCTATACGGTACATTTTAATTGTGGTTTTATGAAGTAAATACGAACAGTCACACCTAGCATCTCACTATCTGTTGAGTGCCGTACCCGATCACACTGTTCCTCAGTTTAGGCTCACCTTATATAATTAGTCATGCAATTTGAAAATGTAACCTGTCCACATTGCGGCTTGCTGTGTGATGATCTGTCGGTAAAGGTGACAGATCTAACTGTAAAATTGAGCGATTCAACACACCCCTGCGCAAAATTCTTCGAAGTTGCGTCAATGGAGACAAATACGAATCCTACAGCGCAGATTTCAGGCAAATCTGTTTCTGAAGATCAGGCCTTGGAAAAAGCAGCTGAAATTCTACGCGATTCAAAGCAACCATTGATAAGCGGACTTATAACAGACGTACAAACTTGTCGAGACGCAATGGCTATCACCGAAAAACTTGGTGGGGTAATTGATCATGCAAATGGTAAAAGTATTCGTCATAACGGTGCAGTAATGCAGCGTATAGGGAAAGTTAAGACAACGTTAGCAGAAGTACGCAACCGTTCTGACTGCGTAATCATCTTTGGGTCAAAAGTATCCGATAAATTCCCTCGTTTGTTTGAACGGGTGCTATTACCTAAAAAAACACTTGGCAATGAAAATGTCGACAATAAAAAGATTTATATACTCGATATCTCAAATGATGGCACTTTTAGTATCGAAACCGGCGAAAACAACATAACACGAATATTTTTTGACTACCCACTGTTAGAGTCAATCGTTTATCGCTTGCAAGAAGTAATATACAAGTCAGCCAAAAACATCAGTGGTATTGATGAAAATACTCAATGTCTTATCGATTTACATAAGACGATATCAACTAGCCAATACACAACATTAATTTGGAATTCGTCTGAATTTAATCAAGACTCAGCAGAGCAAACCATACAAGCCATTACTGAATCAATAAAATATTTAATGCAGAAAATACGTTGTGTAGGCTTACCGCTTGGCAGCTCAAAAGGTGAAATAACTGCCAACCAAGTAGCAACCTGGCAAACAGGTGTACCTTTGCCAGTTGCGTTCATGAGTGGCGCACCCGTGCATGACCCGGTTCGTAATGACGGTATGAAAATGCTGTCAAATAACGAAGCTGATTGCCTATTGTGGATTGCAAACTACCATTCAGAAGACGAACCACCCAACACAAATATCCCCACAATCGTGCTTGGACATCCAAATATGAAAACCAACAATGCAACAGTTTTCATTCCTTGCGGTGTGCCAGGTGTAGATCATCGTGGTTTGGCATGTCGTGCAGATAATGTTGCTACCTTACCTTTATCTAAAATTCGAAACAGTATTCTGCCAAAGGCAAACGAACTGTTGCGTAAACTTAAACAGCTTGTGTAAATAAATAGAATGGCAATTAAACTAAAAGGCGGTGAAGTCTATGACCCAACACATAAAATTGATGGCGAGACTAAAGACCTATTTGTTGCAAACGGAAAAATACAAAACAATTTATCTGACAATGATAAGTTAGAAAAAACATATGATGTAAGTGATTGCATAGTTATGGCAGGTGCAATTGATTTACATACACATATTGGTGGCGGTAAAGTTAATATTGCTCGCACCATGATGTTAGAAGATGAACATCAACACCCTCACCCATGCTCCGACATATTGCGCTCTGGAAATGGACGCATAGTTCCTTCAACTTTTAGTGCCGGTTATCGCTACGCTGAAATGGGTTATACCGCTTGTTTTGAACCTGCAGTTTTACCAGTAAATGCACGACAAGCACACATGGAATTAGCTGACACTCCTATGGTGGATAAGGGTGGATATGCTTTGTTGGGCAATGATGACTTTTTACTAAATATGATCCGTGAAGGTGCAACACAAAATGCCATTAACGATTATGTTGCATGGCTATTAGATGCTACACAATGCATTGGCATTAAAGTAGTAAACGCTGGCGGCATACATGCGTTTAAATATAATCAACGCAGACTCGATGTAGATGAAATGGGGCCTGCTGGCAGCAAACCTCGTGACATTATTGCCACGCTGAGCAGAGCGGTACATGATCTCGGTATCGCACATCCTTTACATGTGCACGCAAGTAACTTAGGTGTGCCAGGAAATTTTGCTACTACCCTTGCAACCATGGCAGCTGCTGATGGCTTACCAATTCATTTAACACACATCCAGTTTCACAGCTATGGCACTGAAGGTGACTATAAGTTTTCATCTGCGGCATGTGAGATTGCGGAAGCTATAAATAATAATAAAAATGTAAGTGCAGATGTAGGTCAAATTATGTTTGGCCAAACCATTACCACTTCTGGTGACACCATGATGCAATATTTTGGTCACGATCATGCTTCACCAAAAAAATGGACCGTAATGGACATAGAGTGCGAAGCGGGTTGCGGAGTTATTCCATTTAAGTATCGTGATAAAAGTTTTGTAAATGCATTGCAATGGGCAATTGGGTTAGAAGTCTTTTTACAAGTGAACGACCCTTGGCGCATTTTCCTTACCACTGACCATCCCAATGGCGCACCTTTTACAAGTTACCCACATTTAATCAAATTATTAATGGATCGATCCTTCAGAAACGATGTATTTAAAATAGTTCACGAAGGCGCACAAAAAGCATCTAACCTAGCCTCGATGGATCGTGAATATTCATTATATGAAATTGCCATTATGACACGTGCTGCGCCAGCGAAGATATTAGGTTTAAGTAATCATGGTCATCTTGGCGAAGGTGCAAATGCCAATATTACAGTGTACCGAAAACAAAATGATATTGAACAAATGTTTGCCAAACCTGCTTATGTTTTTAAAGACGGCACACTTATCGTTAAAGATGGCAAAATAGTTGAAACTGTACTGGGCAAGACGCACGTAGTTAAACCTGAATTTGATCATGCTATTGAGAAGCCGCTGAAAAAATATTTTGACGATTATCAGACTATTTCTTTAAATAACTTTAAGATTTCAAATGATGAAATGATAGAATGCATTGGCAGTGAGATTGAAGTTCATCCAAGTGCCAGCAACGCTTAAATTATTGTTAGCAACTAAATTAGAAGTATTCGTTTAATATGATTATAAATGGCGTAGAGATTGAGGACACTTTTGCAGAAGCATTCTCTATGCGTGCAACACGCATTATTATTACTGCCATTAACTACAAGTGGGCACGTCATGCAGCAGAAACCATGACAGGTTTTGCAACATCTGTAATTGGTTGCGGAGTTGAAGCAGGAATAGAGAAAGTTATCGGCAATCACGAAACACCAGATGGTCGCCCAGGCATTTCGGTTTTATTATTTTCGACCGACAAAAAAACACTTGAAACACAACTGCAAACTCGCATTGGGCAATGTGTGTTGACCTGCCCTACTACAGCAGTATTCCCTGGCATGGATGGCACCGATCAAATCGCGTTAGGTAAAAACATTAGATACTTTGGTGATGGTTTCCAAACTTCTAAAAAAATTGGCGATAAACGTTATTGGCGTATCCCTGTAATGGATGGTGAATTCATATGTGCAGAAACTACTGGCTATCAAAAAGCCATTGGTGGTGGGAATCTATTAGTATTCGCACGTGGCATTTCACATGCCTTACTCGCCTGCGAAGCAGCAATTGATGCAATCGGTATGTTACCTAACATTATTATGCCTTTTCCGGGTGGTGGTGTTCGTTCAGGTTCAAAAGTAGGTTCTAAATATAAATTCCTTAGTGCATCTACCAATCACCCCTACTGCCCTACATTAAAAGGTCGCCCAGATAATGTTTTAGGAAAAAATATTGAAGCCTGCATGGAAATTGTTATTGATGGGTTAACACAAGAAGATGTGACCTTAGCGATGCAACGCGGCATGGAAGCAATTTGTGATCTAGGGAAATCACAAGGTATAGAAAAAATCACCGGTGGAAATTATGGCGGCAATTTAGGGCCTCATCATTTCCATCTAAGAGAGATCATGAATGACTCATACAATCGTTACATTTAAAGGCAGCACTAAACAGCGCCTTGATATGCGTTGGTTGAGTCAGGCAATCAATGAATCAACGAATAGTGACGTTGTGAAAAAGCAGTCACTACATTTAGGCAATGAAAAATTTAACATTGGCGATGTTTTCGATATCACCGGTTCATTTTCAGACCAACCTGTAGTTTTTGAAAATTCTAATCAAAGCATGGATTATATTGGCCATGCACTTAAAAAGAATACTCACCTTACGGTTAATGGAGATGCAGGTCATTTTGCTGGAGCCGGATTAGCAGGTGGAAAGTTAGTTATTGATGGCAATACGCAAGACTATGCAGCTTGCGGCATGTCAAAAGGCTTAATTGAAATTACAGGCGATGCAAATGATTATGTGGGCAGCGCTCATGTTGGTGATAAAAAAGGCATGTCTGGAGGCACTATTTTAGTGCATGGGAATAGTGGTCACTTTACCGGTGACATGCTTCGTCGTGGCACAATAATGGTGGTTGGAAATATTGGAGATTATTGCGCTAGTAGAATGATCGCTGGAACCATAACCAACCTCGGAACCATAGGCAAACAAGTTGGCGTAGGCATGCGAAGAGGTACTATTTTACTTCCTCACAAACCCAAAGATGTGCTGACAGGGTTTCATGACTGTGGAAGGCATAACCTAGGATACCTAACATTGTTATTGCATGAATTAAGGCAATATAAAAGCACATTCCAGTCACTGCACCCTATGAGGCGTCGCGTCCAGCGCTATATTGGTGATACTACAGTCGGTGGCCAAGGTGAAATGTTAATCTGGATTGGTTAAAACATAAGTATTTGATTAACATTTGGTATATACGCTTTATTAGACGATAACCGTAGACTATATTTACTAATTTATAAGTTAGATTTTTAGGGATTTCTGAAACCAATGGATAAGACTGTTTCGCGCCAAAGCAATAAGAAGCGCAACAAAATGAAGGGTGAAAAACGCGGAAGACGCGTTAACCCCGAGGCACTACAACAAGTTCAAGATTTAATCTCTGCGCTTCCTGTCAGACGTGATTTACTCATAGAGTACCTACATTTAATTCAAGATAAGTACGGACACATTTCTGCAGCTCATATCACCGCGCTTGCTAGCACCATGAGTTTAGCCACTACAGAGGTTTACGAAGTGGCTACTTTCTATCATCACTTTGATGTAATTAAAGAAGGTCAGCAAGCTCCGCCCGAATTAACCGTCCGCGTGTGTGACTCTATTAGTTGTGAAATGAATAACGCCGAAACACTGGTTACCGAACTCACTAAATTCCATGGCGATAAAGTTCGCATTCAACGAGTACCTTGTGTAGGTCGATGTGATACCGCCCCTATTGCAGTTGTTGGTCAAAAACCAATTGATCACGCTACTTTAGAAACGGTTAATAAATACGTTGAAGTAAATGACATTGAATCGCCAATAACGGATTACATTACGTATAACAGCTATGTTAATAGCGGTGGTTACCAATTAGTTAAACGCATGTTTGACACCACTAATGGTCCAGAAAAAGTTATAGAAATAATGAAAGACTCTGGCTTACGTGGACTGGGTGGAGCAGGATTTCCTGCGGGACAAAAATGGGACATCGTTAGCAAGCAAGATGGTCCACGAATTTTAGCCATTAATATTGATGAAGGTGAACCAGGTACATTCAAAGACCGTTACTTCCTAGAAAAAGATCCTCATCGTTTTATAGAGGGTGCGTTAATTGCAGCCCAAGTAGTCGGTATTGAAAACATCTATATTTATTTGCGAGATGAATACGCAAATTGCTACACAATGTTGTTACATGAATTGGATGAACTTAAGAAAGACCCACCATGTCAATTACCCCACATAGAACTTCGACGCGGTGCCGGTGCATATATATGCGGTGAAGAATCAGCAATGATTGAATCCATTGAAGGTAAACGCGGAATGCCGCGACTACGCCCTCCTTTTGTTGCACAAGTTGGAGTATTTGGTCGTCCAACGCTAGAACACAATTTAGAAACCTTATTTTGGGTGCGTGACATTCTTGAGAAAGGAGCCTCTTGGTTTTCAGACCAAGGTCGTAATGGTAGATCGGGCATGCGCTCATTTTCTGTAAGTGGACGGGTAAAAAAACCTGGTGTCCATATCACGGACGCAGGCATAACCATTAAAGAATTAATTGAAGAACATTGTGGCGGCATGTTGGATGGCCATGAGTTTTATGGTTACTTCCCAGGTGGCGCTTCGGGTGGAATATTGCCAGCTTCTATGGGTGATATACCACTAGACTTTGACACTTTAAATGAACACGGTTGTTTTATCGGCTCGGCTGCGATCATTGTTTTCTCTAACAAAGACAAAGCACGAGATCTTGCTCGCAATGCAATGAGTTTCTTTGCTCATGAATCTTGCGGAAAGTGCACCCCTTGTCGCGTCGGCACTTCGAAAGCAGCCATGTTAATGGAAAAACCTCAATGGGATCAGCCATTAATGAAAGAACTATCTCAAACAATGGGTGATGCATCAATTTGCGGCTTAGGACAAGCAGCATCGAATCCGATGACATCGGTAATGAATTATTTCCCTAACGAATTAGACCCAAAACAATAATCAAGACACATAAATCAGGCAAAGGAATGTTGGAGCAATAAAATGGCCGCTAATCCAGAACATTTACAAGACTTTAAAACCATCGCGTTTTCACTTAACGGTGAAACCATTAAAGCCTATGAAGATGAATCCATCTTAGAAGCCGCAAAACGAAACGGTGTAGACATTCCACACCTATGCTACACACCTGGAATGCGAGCAGATGGCAACTGTCGTGCATGTGTAGTTGAAATTGAAGGTGAACGTGTATTGCAACCCTCTTGTGTTCGTACACCAACAGAAGGCATGGTAGTGAATACCAAAAATGAACGCACTGTTCACTCCCAAAAGATGGTACTGGAATTACTTCAGTCAGATATGGCCGAGAAATCGTACACTTTAAACAGTGAACTTGATCAATGGTCACAAAAACTAGAAGTCGGATTGCCGCGCTTTGAATCTCGACATAATCCAGAACAAGATTTATCACATCCTGCAATAGCGGTTAATTTAGATGCATGTATTCAGTGTACACGTTGTGTTCGCGCTTGCCGTGAAGAACAAAACAACGATGTAATCGGCTATGCGAATCGTGGCTCTCATTCAGAAATTGTTTTTGATATCCAAGACCCAATGGGAGACAGTACTTGTGTGGGTTGTGGTGAGTGTGTTCAAGCCTGCCCTACTGGCGCGTTGATGCCTTCAAACGAACTTGGCATGCAAGAGCCAGACCGTAAAGTTGAATCCACATGCCCATATTGTGGTGTAGGTTGTTTGCTTACTTACAACATCAAAGATGAAAAAATTATTTATGTAGAGGGACGCGATGGTCCGGCAAATAAAAGCCGTTTATGCGTGAAGGGTCGCTATGGTTTTGATTACGTTCACCATGACGGTCGCTTAACCAAACCTTTAATTCGCAAAGAAGGTGTTAGCAAGGATATCAAAAACCTTGATGAACTCACCTATAAAGATATCGATAAGTATTTTCGCGAAGCCACTTTGGATGAGGCATTAGAATTTGCAGCAAAAGGCTTGGCAGATATTCGTGACGAGAACGGACCGAATGCATTAGCTGGTTTTGGGTCAGCCAAAGGCTCTAACGAAGAAGCTTATTTATTTCAAAAACTGGTGCGTACCGGTTTTAGAACCAATAACGTAGATCATTGCACGCGTTTGTGTCACGCCTCATCGGTAGTCGCGCTATTAGAAGGCATCGGTTCCGGCGCAGTATCGAATCCAGTAGAAGATGTTAAGAAAGCTGATGTCATTGTAATTATTGGTTCCAATACAACCGAAAATCATCCTGTTGCTGCAACGTTCATCAAAAATGCAAAACGCAATGGAACAAAATTAATTGTAATGGACCCAAGACGATCTGATATCGCTCGTCATGCAGATCACTTTTTACAGTTCAAACCTGACACTGATGTTGCCATGTTAAACGGCATCATGAATTCGATTATCAAACAAAACTTATTAGATAAAGACTTCATTAAAGATCGCACTGAAGACTTTGCAGAATTTGCCAAGCACATTCTTAAATACACCCCAGAAAGTGTAGAAAAGATTTGTGGTATCCCTGCCGAAACACTTCATGAAGTGGCAAAAGTCTACGCAAGCTCTAACGCCTCGATAATATTCTGGGGCATGGGTGTTTCACAACACATACACGGCACTGATAATGCACGTTGCTTAATTGCCCTTTCAATGATGACCGGGCAAATTGGTAAGCCTGGAACAGGTTTGCACCCCTTACGTGGCCAAAACAATGTCCAAGGTGCATCAGACGTAGGCTTAATACCGATGGTATTCCCAGATTATCAACGCGTTGCTAATCCTGAAGCCCATGCGCGATTTGAAAAGTTGTGGGATACCGAGCTAGATAACAACCCTGGCTTAACGGTTGTAGAAATTATGCATGCCATTTCAGATGGTAATTTACATGGCATGTATGTCATGGGTGAAAACCCGGCCATGTCCGATCCGAATTTGAATCATGCACGCAAAGCGTTAGCCACACTTAAGCATTTAGTCGTACAAGATATTTTCATGACCGAAACGGCATGGTTTGCAGATGTCATCTTGCCGGCATCAGCCTTCCCAGAAAAAACCGGAACCTTCACTAATACCGATCGCCGTGTGCAACTAGGCCGTCAAGCATTGATGCCACCTGGTGAAGCCAAACAAGATTTATGGCTTATTAATGAATTAGCTAATCGCATGGGACTGGATTGGAAATATCATCATCCATCCGATGTATTTAATGAAATGCGTCAAGGCATGGACAGCATTAAAGGCATGACATGGGATCGTTTAGAAGAACAACATTCCATTACCTACCCATGCGAAGAAGAAAATGATCCAGGTCAAAGTGTTATTTTCACCGATGACTTCCCTACAGAAAATGGTAGAGGCAAGTTTGTACCTGCAGAATTTACCAATGCAGACGAATTACCCGATACAGAATATCCATTTGTACTGGTTACGGGCCGCCAACTAGAACATTGGCACACCGGCTCAATGACCCGTCGCGCATCCATGCTAGATGCGATTGAACCTGTACCGGTAGCAAGCATCAGTCCTACTGATTTAGCTAAGCTTGGCGTAAAAGAAGGTGGCAGAGTGACCCTTTCATCCAGACGTGGTGAAATTGAATGCTTTGCTCGCGCTGACGATGGCATCAGTCCAGGACAAGTTTTCATGCCTTTCTGTTATCGCGAAGCCGCAGCTAATTTACTTACCAACGAAGCACTAGATCCATTCGGCAAAATACCAGAATTCAAATTCTGCGCCTTACAGGTAAAAGCTGCTTAAACTATAAATGGTCACTAGCGTTGCACCTGCAATGCTAGTTGTGATCTTTACCTAAATGCCGCTTTCAGCGAATTTAGTAAGTACTTGAATATACGCATATAAGTCACATCAGGGATGATTGCATCAATTTAAATCTTTTATGACTTATGTCTGCTTTCGGCCAATAGCGGACATTCGATAATATAACCTAGTCGCACAAAAGCTATATTAACCACCTTCTATTGTTTTAATATGCTGTCTAAGCTTTTCTTTAATTTCTGTAGAAAACCAGGCTGGTTGCAAGAGAATAGTTTCTATTCCGGTAGCAGAAGTAATCTTAAATCTAAAAACATAGATACTGGCTTTATCATCAAATAGCCAAGGTGTAGTAGTGCGGCTAGCTTTTATTGGTTTTAGGCTTGCACCCCAATTTGCATCTACAAAATTTGGAGTATTATCTATTATAAGTGGTATAGCAGTTTCGGTTGGTGCAATTTCTTCTACTGAAATTTTGGAAACTTTCCTATTATTTTTCAAGCTAATAACAAATTT
>JBGCDX010000046.1:0-4590 GCA_045105815.1 Gammaproteobacteria bacterium | reverse complement strand
AATGGAAATGGTTAATGTGATGAAAATCAAAAATACATTTCATACCAATTCTAGTTGTGCGTTAAACAGTTATGCACTTAATGAGGATTTGTTCATGCGTCCCATATCATTTAAAAACACGCTAGTTTTACTATCGCTTGCGTTTATTAACCTATTTTATATTCAGGTAGTTCTTGCAAGCGACTCGAACAATTTTGATTCATCACAAGAACAAAATCCTAATGTCGAGTACATGTCAATTGATGCGGCAATTGAACGAGTAATGGATGCTTCTCCACGACTTAAATCTGTTGTAACGGGTATTGATGTAGCAAAAGGGGAAGAACTACAAGCAGGCTTTAGGCCAAATCCAGAACTTTCGCTTGAAGCAGAGGATTTTGCAGGCAACGATCAATTTGGCGGAACTAATTCAGCAGAGTACACCTTGAGTTTAAATCAAAAATTAGAATTCGGGGGTAAGCGTGATGCTCGCAAAAAAGTAGCGCAAGCATCATACGCTGTAGCCCAGGAAGATGTATCTATTGAGCGATTGAATATCATCCGTGATGTCCATGCAGCATATTTTAATGTATTAGTTGAAACCGAATCAGTTGACTTAGCTTCAGAACAACAACAGTTGGCTGAAGATATATTAAATAGTGTGAATAAGCGTGTTAGTGCCGCAGCAGAGTCAGAGATACAAAAAAGTAAAGCTGAAGTTTCGCTTGCGAATACATTAATACAAAAAGAGCAGAATAGCAGACAACTTCAAATAGCAAAGCACAATTTGGCTAAATTATGGGGAGCTGTCACATTTAATGAACATCTAGATATAAGTTATTTATTGAAATTAGAGGAGCCTGAATCTTATGAGTACTTTGTTGAAAAGCTTTCCAATTTACCAGATATACAACGATTAGCACTTGAAAGTGAACGAAGAGATTCTTTATTTAATCTTGCTAAGACTGAACGAAGTGCAGATCCTACAGTAAGTGTTGGTGTACGGAGATTTGAAGAGGGGAGTGACAATGCATTTTTAGTTGGCCTCTCAATTCCTTTGCAGGTATTTAATAAAAACCAAGGAAACATTGCTAAAGCACGGGCTGAAATAGATCTAACAGATAGTGACTCTCAACAGTTTGAGCTTAATTTAAAACAATCATTATTTGAGAATTGGCAGACTTGGAAAACTGCTTATTCCGAAGCATCCCATTTGAAAACAAAGCTGCTCCCTGCAGCTGATAAATCATTTCACTTAGCACAATCTGCATATAAAAGAGGAAGGTTTACCTACCTTGAAGTTTTAGATTCCCAACGAACTCTAATAAATGCACGTGACCAATATTTAAATACTTTACGTCGTTATCACAGTGCGCGAATAAACGTAAAACGATTAACCAATAGTTTCGGAGAATAATAATGAGAATGATATTCACTATTCTATTTATGGCTTGCTTGGTCATAGCTATTGATAGCAATGACAGGTTTCTTATTAATCAAGTATATGCAGATACAGATCAACATGCTCATGATGAACACGAGGATGAGCATGATGATCATGAGGGAGAAAACGAAGCTACCATTCACCCTGATACAGCTAAACGTGCAGGTATAGCTACAGATCAAGTTTCTTCTAAAACATTGCACAAACAAATAGTGCTCACTGGTCGAGTGATGCTCAATCGAGATAAAACTTATGCTGTGCGTGCTCGTTTCCCAGGTATTGTAAAAACGGTCAAAGTCAGATGGGGGCAACATGTTGAAAAAGGCCAAGTGCTTGCCACGGTTGAAAGTAACGATAGTCTCTTAACGTATTCTATTTATGCTCCTCGAAGTGGGGTGGTATTAGAACGAAATACCAATGTTGGAGATGTGGCCAATGATGGAGCACTGTTTACAGTTGCAGATTTGACAACCGTGTGGGCAGAGTTTCATGTATTCCCGAGAGATCTTTCTCAAATCAAAGAGCAACAAGTAGTAAACGTTCATGCACTAGAGACGAATGATAAAGCTATATCAAAATTAGACATGCTGCTGCCTACAGCAGATGCAGCAAGTCAAACAGTAATCGCTATTGTCCCAATACCAAATGAAAGCGGTATTTGGCGTGTCGGAATGATTATCGAAGGATATGTTGAAGTTGGTGAAAAGGTAGCAGATCTTGCAATAAAAGAATATGCCATACAAACCTTAAATGATAAATCAGTTGTCTTCATTAAAGAAAATGAAAAAACCTATGTACCTCGCGAAGTTCAGTTAGGTGAGAGTGATGGTGATTATGTGGAAGTTCTCGCCGGGATTAAGCTAGGGGAGGAGTATGTAACAAAAGGGAGTTACAGAATTAAAGCTGATCTCCTTAAGTCCACCGCTGAACACGAGCATTGAGGTCGACCATGTTAGAAAAAATAATTTATTACTCCATTCAACATCGCTGGATTGTTTTATTTTTGGTATTAGGATTAATGGCACTGGGCATATCTAATTTTAATAAGCTCCCCATTGACGCTGTCCCCGACATTACTAATGTTCAGGTACAGATTAATACGCAAGCAGAGGGATATTCACCTTTAGAAGTAGAACAGCGTATTACCTTTCCGATTGAAACGGTGCTTTCGGGTATTCCAAATTTGGACTATACCCGTTCACTTTCACGTTATGGCTTATCACAAGTTACTGTTGTGTTTAAGGATGGTACAGATATCTATTTTGCACGCCAGTTATTGTCTGAACGTTTACAACAAATCAATAGTGTAATGCCATCAGGGATTGAACCCATGATGGGCCCAGTTACTACAGGGCTTGGTGAAATTTACTTTTATACAGTCGAAGCAAGTGAGGATGCAGTTAAGGAAGACGGTACGCCTTATACACCTATGGATCTGCTTACCTTGCAAGAATGGGTCATCGTGCCTCAATTAAAATATGTAAAAGGTGTGGTTGAAGTTAATTCTATTGGTGGGTATGAGAAACAATTTCAGGTGACACCCTATCCTCAAAAAATGTTGGCTTACGATATAACCATCAATGATGTGATCGAGGCACTAGAAAGAAATAATGAAAATGTTGGCGCAGGTTATATAGAGAAAACAGGCGAACAATACTTAATTCGTGTGCCTGGGCAGGTAAAAACGATTGATGATATTCGTCACATCATTATCACGCTGCGTGATGAAGTACCTATTCGTGTACGAGATATTGCAGAAGTTACTTTAGGTGCTCCACTGCGTAGTGGCGCAGCTACTAAAAACGGCGATGAAACGGTACTTGGTACCGCCATGATGCTCATGGGAGAAAATACTAGAGAAGTAGCACAACGTGTGGCCGAAAAATTAGTAGAGATCAATCGCAGTCTTCCTGAGGGTGTGACAGCGAAACCGACTTTAAACCGTAGCGAACTCGTAGATAGAACTATTTGGACCGTTGAGAAAAATTTACTTGAAGGCGCATTACTTGTAATTCTAGTTTTATTTTTATTGCTCGGAAATTTTCGTGCAGCATTAATTACAGCCATGGTGATTCCTATTGCTATGCTCATGACAATTACTGGGATGGTTGAACGTAATGTCTCAGGAAATTTAATGAGTTTAGGAGCACTAGATTTTGGTCTCATTGTTGATGGTGCAGTTATCATTATAGAAAACTGTATTCGACGTTTTGGGCTTGCACAAAAAGAACTAGGCCGATTATTGACTACAGATGAACGATTTAAATTAACGGCTAAAGCCGCCGCAGAAGTTATAAAACCCAGTGTATTTGGCGTCGTAATAATTACCGTTGTATATATACCTATTTTTGCACTGACAGGTGTAGAGGGAAAAATGTTTCATCCTATGGCATTCACTGTTGTAACTGCTTTATTGTCAGCATTAGTTCTATCTCTCACATTTGTACCGGCTGCCGTAGCACTATTTGTAACTGGTAAAGTTAAAGAAAAAGATAATGTAGCCATACGGGGTGCAAAAAAACTTTACGAACCTATCTTACGATGGAGTCTTGTTAATCCATGGAAAATAATATTTCCGTCGATTGCTTTAGTAATCATAAGTTTATTTGTAGCCTCTAAAATGGGGACGGAATTTATACCCAGCCTGGATGAGGGTGATATTGCAGTACAAGCGCTTCGTGCGCCAGGGACTTCATTATCAGAGTCCGTCAAGATGCAAGGAGAAGTTGAACGTGCTCTAAAACAATTTCCTGAAGTCGAGGAAGTAGTTGCGCGGATTGGTACAGCAGAGGTTGCCACGGATCCAATGCCACCCAATATTTCTGATACTTATGTGCTGCTCAAGGAAAAAAGTGAATGGCCGGATAAAACAAAACTAAAATCCGAGCTTGTCGAAGAAATGGAGGAGGTATTAGAAGATATTCCTGGCAATGCCTATGAATTCTCACAGCCAATAGAGCTACGGTTTAATGAATTAATTTCCGGTGTACGAAGTGATTTAGCAGTAAAAGTTTATGGCGATGATTTAGATACACTTGTAGATTCAGCTAAATTAATTGCTGCTGCAATTAAAAATGTTTCGGGTGCAGCAGACGTTAATGTCGAGCAAGTTACAGGGCTTCCTATCTTATCCATAATCCCAAAACGCAATTTATTGGATCGCTACG
>JBGCDX010000045.1:0-18367 GCA_045105815.1 Gammaproteobacteria bacterium | reverse complement strand
GCACGTATTACGCGCTCAAGCTCGCCAATTGAAACAATATCGAATCCTGCCCCCAACTTGGCCAAAAGATTTAACACCGCAAGATTGGAGTTTGCTTTCACCGCATAACAAATACGCGCTGGCCATTGGCTTAATGCAGTTTCATAGGCACGATAGTTACTTTCTATTGCTGCCTTTGAATACACATAACATGGCGTGCCATAAGCATCTGCCAACTCTTGTAGGCTCACACCTTCTGCATGTAGCAGGTTATTTTTATATTCAAATGTGTTCATGGCTATAACAGCAAAATTAACAATTAATTTAGAGTAATGAGGAAGTTGAAAAAATCTTTAGCTTGTTGATTTTTCTTTTTTAGGTTGCGCATCTTCTTCAGGTAGGTATAAGTCACCCGTTTGCCCGCAAGCACTGAGCAATAGCACGCTACCTAGCAAAGTTACCAAAAGCACGGCAAGAAGATATGGTTTGAGGTCTAACATCTATATACTCGATTATTCAACGCTATTGTATAGACCAATTCGACGACAAGAAACCTTAGCTGCCACATTTTCAGGAACATTATAGTAAGTATGCCACTTTCAACAATTCAAATTGAAACTCAAAATAATCCTGATTGCGCAGTCATCTGGCTGCATGGCCTAGGTGCAAATGGCCATGACTTTGAACCCATTGTTGCTGAATTAAACTTACCATCATCTATTCACGCAAGATTTATCTTTCCCAACGCTCCCGTTCAGGCTGTGAGCTTAAACAATGGCATGCAAATGCCAGCTTGGTATGACATTTATGGATTAGAGAAAGACAGTAAAGAAGATCACGTAGGGATTAAAAAGATAAATGAAGAAATTAAAGTGCTTATACAACAGCAAATTAATGATGGAATTGCCGTAGATAAAATTGTCTTAGCCGGGTTCTCTCAAGGCGGTGCACTAACGTTATATACCGGCCTTAATCATCCACAGAGACTTGGAGGGCTGCTTGCGCTGTCCTGTTATTTGCCATTACGTGAGAATTTAGAAGAATTTGCCAAACATACAAAACGAGATCTGCCGATTTTTATGGCTCATGGCACACATGATGATGTAGTACCCTTTTCATTTGCAAAACTTGCTAGAGAATTGTTAGAGGAGCAAGGCTTTAAAATAGATTGGCATGACTATGCCTGTGCACATACGGTATGTGCAGAAGAAATTCAGGATATACGTAAATTTCTTCTGGCCTGTTGGCAATAACACGTACACACCAGGCCGATAAAACTCGATCTACATAAAATTTATATCACTTAAAATCAGCTAGACGCTGTTTAGCTAATTTAATTTGCGTTTTAACCTGGGCGGGCGAAGTTCCACCATAGGTATTCTTTGATGCAACGGAGCCTTCAACCGATAATATTTTAAATACGTCTTCAGAAATGGATGGGCTAAATTTTTGCAATTCATGCAAACCCAACTCATCTAACTTCTTATTTTGCTGAATAGCATATTTTACCGTCATACCCACTACCTCATGCGCATCACGAAACGGCACCTTCTTCTGCACGAGATAATCTGCAAGATCTGTCGCTGTAGCATAGCCTTGTTGAGCAGCCTGCATTAATACTTCTTTATTAACTGTGATATGAGGAATCATATTGGCAAAAGCCACCACACAGTCATGAACCGTGTCGACTGAATCAAACAACGGTTCCTTATCTTCTTGGTTATCCTTGTTATAGGCCAAGGGCTGACTTTTCATCAATGTTAGCAATGCAAACAAATTGGCATACACACGTGCTGTTTTACCTCGCACCAGCTCGGGGACATCAGGATTTTTTTTCTGGGGCATGATGGAAGAACCCGTGCAAAACCGATCCGGCAGGTCGATAAAATTGAATTGTGTGGACGTCCAAAGCACTAATTCTTCTGCAATACGTGACATATGCGCAAAAAGTATGGCGCCAAATGAGCAAAATTCAATTGCGAAATCACGATCACTCACTGCATCTAAGCTGTTATGACTGGGTGCCGCAAAATTTAATTTTTTCGCTACAAAGTCTCGATCCAATGCAAAACTACTACCTGCCAGTGCAGCAGAGCCTAATGGCATTACATTTGTACTTACACGACATTGCTGCAGTCGTACTCGGTCACGGCAGATCATTTCAAACCACGCCAGCATGTGATGCCCAAATGTAATTACTTGTGCAACTTGCAAATGTGTAAAGCCTGGCATAATCGTCGCACTTTCTTGCTCAGCAATCTTCAATATGGCGTTTTGCAGTGCTTCTAGTCGCTTATCGATATCATCAATGGCATCTCGAAGATACAGTCGCACATCGGTCGCCACCTGATCATTACGTGAACGCCCGGTGTGTATGCGTTTCCCAGCATCTCCTACTAACTCAGTTAAACGTGCTTCAATATTCATATGCACGTCTTCAAGCTCAGTCTTCCACTCGAAGTCTCCAGCTACTATTTCAGCCTCAATAGTATCGAGCGCTTTCAATATTTCACCACAATCGTGGCTGTTTAAAATGCCAATATGAGCAAGCATTTCGGCATGTGCGCGAGAACCTTGGATATCATGCTTAAAAAGTCGTTTATCAAAGCCTACAGATGCGTTAAATTGCTCAACAAATTCATCTGTGGCCTCTGTAAAACGACCGCCCCAAAGTTTTGTACTTTTATTGCTCATTTTCTTGGTTCATTTATATATATAGGTTCTAATAAACAGCTTCTAATTAGTGAGTCTCAGTATAGCATTAGCTCACCAATGGATGACTCACGCATCCTTACTTATCCAATTAGCCATGACAGATATATCAGATTCAAATAATCAAGCAAAAACGAGCGAAGCCGATCCAGCTGCGCATACGTTTTTACCTGATTTCTGTAATGCGCGAATTATTTTCCTAGCGATATTAATTGCTCAACTATTATCTTTTGTGCTCACGCTAGCGGGTGGAATCTCAAGACCTAACTTTTGGGTGTATTTATCCCTTGTTTCTCTATTTGTAACCTTTATCGCTATCGGCAATATCCTAGTATTATGCGTAAGCCGTAAATTCTTGCATACACTGCATCCCGCTGCCGCTGCGGTTACCTACTATGCATTAAGCTTATCAATTACCTTAATTGTGTCAGTAGTTTCTATTTTAGTAACGCCTACCGAGGCGCTTTGGGCCGCATCACCCGAAAACGTACAAACACTTAATTTATTAGACATTCTCACAAGCGACATCTTAATCCGCAATATGGCCATAAGCGCCATCGTTTCTGCTGTAGCACTCCGCTATTTTTATGTGCAACATCAATGGAGAGCGAATATACAAGTTGAGGCAAAATCTAGAATTCAGGCCTTACAGGCACGTATTCGACCTCATTTCCTATTTAATAGTATGAATACAATTGCTAGCTTAACGCTAACAAATCCTCAAATGGCTGAAAAAGCAGTCGAGGATTTAGCTGACTTATTTCGTGCTTCATTAGGTCATCAAGACAAAGTTTCGCTACAAGAAGAGCTGAATTTCACTCGCCGCTATATAAATATGGAGAAACTGCGGCTTGGGGATCGTCTTACTATTGAATTAAAAATAGAAGAAGGTATAAGCTTAAACACTAAGGTACCAGCCTTAATCCTTCAACCAATTGTTGAGAATGCAATTTACCATGGAGTGGAACCCCTCACTAAAGGCGGCACAGTGAATATCGACATTACTTCCACACAGCATGACTTACACCTTACAATCAGTAATCCAGTTGGAGATATACATATTGACCGTAAACGCCCAGGCAATAAAATGGCGCAAGAAAACATCAGACAGAGGTTACAATTAGCCTATGGTGATTTCAGCAGTATGGATATTCGCCAGGACCAAGGCTTTTATGAGGTTTCATTTAACATTCCTATCGAGGCAGATTTATGAAAATTTTGATCGTAGACGACGAAGCACCTGCACGTGACAGGCTAAATCATATGCTAACCAGCATAGATGATGTCACCAGCACAGGTGAAGCAACTAATGGCATTGAAGCTGTAGAAATGGTGCAGTCTATTCGCCCGGATGTAGTATTAATGGATATTCGTATGCCAGGCATGGATGGGTTAGAAGCGGCGCGTCATCTAACCGAAATGGATGAGCCTCCGGCAATCATATTTACAACTGCTTATAGCGAACATGCTTTAGAAGCATTTGACACTTCTGCAGTAGGCTATCTTGTTAAACCTGTTCGACAAGAAAAACTAGAAACCTCTATTGCGCGTGCTAAAAAACTCACTAAAGCACAAATCGCTACGCTAAACCAAGAAACAGACAATCATGGTCGAAGTCACATATGCGCCCGAATACGCGGCAATTTAGAACTGATTCCTGTCGATGAGATTCTTTATTTCCAAGCTGATCAGAAATACATCACGGTTCGCCATCTAGGTGGTGAAGTGCTCATTGAAGACGCATTGAAAAATCTTGAAAATGAGTTTGAAGGCAAATTAATACGCATCCATCGTAATGCGTTAGTTAGTACTAACTACATCAGTGGTATGGAAAAAAACCAAGATGGTCGTTTTGTAGTGACCTTCCGAGAAATAGAAGATCGTTTAGAGATCAGTCGCAGACATGTTGCTGAAGTACGCAAATTTCTTAAGTCTCGCTAATACAATATAGCTATTAGTTTACACCCCTTGCATTTAACCCATTAACTGAGCCCGTTAGGGGAAACCCTACCTAAACAACCTGTGCACATACGAATCGCGACTAGAAAAAGTGCACTGGCACTATGGCAGGCCGAAGAAGTGTCTCGTTTATTACGAGAAGCACATGGCAACGATGTCTCAGTTGAGTTAATTAAAATGACCACTACGGGTGATCAATTATTAGAAGAATCACTGGCCACACAAGGCGGTAAAGGCTTATTCGTAAAAGAATTAGAACGCGGTCTGCTTGAAAAAAGTGCTGATATTGCTGTGCATTCGATGAAAGATGTTCCCGTTGAGCTACCACCCACTTTACACTTACCCGTTATTTTAGAACGCGCCAATCCGTGTGACGCATTTGTATCCAATACTTATGATGATTTAGACGCACTACCGGATAACGCTATTGTAGGTACCTCAAGCGCTCGTCGTGCTTGCCAAATTATGGCAGCTCACCCGCACTTAGAAATTAAGTTACTCCGTGGAAATGTAAATACACGTTTAGCTAAGTTAGATAATGGTGAATATGACGCTATCATTCTTGCTGTAGCTGGGCTTCAACGACTTGGCTTTAACGACAGAATTCGCTCACAGCTATCTACAGAAACATCCCTTCCGGCAATTGGCCAAGGCGCTATTGGCATTGAGTGCCGAGTAAATGATGTAGAAATTGAATCGTTAATTGCACCGTTAAATCATGCAGAAACCAACTTATGCGTGACAGCGGAACGGGCCATTACACAAAGTTTAGAAGGCGGTTGCCAATTACCTATTGCTGGATTTGCCCAACTTAAAAATAATGAATTATATTTGCGTTCTTTAGTTGGTATGCCTGATGGCAGCAAACTTTGTCGCAGTGAAGCACATGGGCCTGACGACGATGCCGTTGCAATCGGCCAGAATGTTGCCGCTGAATTAATTAAGCAGGGAGCTGAGGAGATTCTCGCAGCCTGTTTATAGATTTCAGTGAGTTCAGTACCAAGTACCGGCGAAAAGCTATACAGTTCATTATTAATATCTCACCACCCTTGGTGCCGGTGAGAAACTTAAGCCCTCTACTTAAACGCTGTTATAGAACTAAATCTCATAGCATTTTCATAAACATTTTCAGGTAAGCTTTTAAAGACAAGTCGGATTAAGGTTATGCGCCTGTTATCTTCACAGCTGAGGTTAAATTGATTTATGTCATCAAAAAATACACTTGCTGGCAAAACGATTGTCGTCACACGACCGCTCGCTCAAGCGCAGAATATTCTTGGAATTTTAGAAGCACGACTAGCGAAAGTCGTTCACTTTCCTGTAATTAGTATATGTGCTGCAGATAACATTAAGTCCGCTAAACAAAGCTTCAACAAACTTACAGACTATCAAGTAATCATATTTATTAGCGCAAATGCGGTGCACTACACCATGAGCATTGCTCAAGAATTAGGTGTAAATTTTGAGCATTCAACGTTGGCAGCTGTAGGGCCAGCAACGAAGACCGCTCTAGAAAATTATGGTTGCAATGTAGCTATCGTACCGTCAGCAGGATTCACAAGCGAAGCATTACTGAATGACCCAGCATTATTAAATATTGCTGAACAAAATATCATGATTGTGCGTGGTCGCGGCGGGCGTGAACATTTGCGTGAGACTTTAGAGGCCAGAAATGCACGCGTTACCTATGCTGAGGTTTATCAACGTCAATTACCTACCGAACGTAATGATATTAATTTAGGCGAGCTTCCCCAGCAAAACACTGCAATCCTTTTATACAGTGTAGAATCAGCACAGAACTTATGGTCACTCTGCACACATGAAGAACAGCAGTGGTTACAAAATTTAACCTTTATTACAGGTAGTTCACGAATTGCGGAAGCAACTATTCAAGTCGGGTTCGCAAAAAATCCTATAATAGCGGAAAATCCTAGTGACGGAGCCATACTAACTGCACTTGATGCTTGGCTTGAAGATTAAAAATAAACTACCTCCATAACCAGGACTAAAATAAAAAGCACATTTGAGAGATGACTATGTCAGATAATTCCAAACCTTCAACTTCTAAACAGCCCAATAAAAATTCCGCCACAAAATCTGGTGGTGGAGGACGGTTTTTCATCGGCCTACTCTCTTTACTAGCACTATTGTTATCTGGAGCTGGCATTGCATTTGGTTACAAAGCTTGGCTGGAATTAGATAAACGCTTAGATCAAGCGGCTGTAGATCGACAATCCATTTCTCATGAGGTGGCTACGATTGATGAAGGAATTAAATTACAGAATTTTAAAAAACAAATTGAAACCAATGTAAGCAACATTAATCAGACGGTTGACGACCTTTCCAACCAAATTGAAAATCAAGCTAAGGCACAGAAAGACGTTGAATTAGTCACTCAAGAAACTCTACAGCATGTAAATCGCAGCCAGTTAGGATGGGGTTTAAAAGAAGCTGAACATGTATTGCGTATGGCCAATCACCGTTTGCGTATTGAGAGAGATGTTGCGGGTACCATTACAGCATTAAAAGCGGCCAGTAGCAGACTTCATGAGCTTAATGACCCACGTTTATTACCTGTACGAGAATCTGTTACAAAACAGGTTGGGAAATTAAAAAACTTTCCTTATCCAGACTGGGTGGGCATTAGTTTACAAATAGACAATATTCTTGCTGGGCTGAAACAAACCATTATCAAAAATGCTAAAGACAAACAAAAAATAAATTCAGCAAACGAAGACAATGAGCCAAAAAGTGAAGAACGAACGGGCTGGGGAAAGTTAATTGATGGAGTAAAAGACTCTATCAATGACTCAATTAAGGTCACTAGAGATGAACAGAAATTAAAGATGTTTATTAATGAGCAAGAAAGCTTGCAAGCATACGAATTTATACGCATGAAACTTTTAGGTGCTAAATATGCAGTAGCCAGCCGTGACGATGACGCTTACCACCAAGAGCTAGAAGCGGCATTGTCTTGGCTTGAATCTACCGACACCCTTCATAATAAAAAAGAAATCATTGCAGATCTAAGTGAACTTAATAATATTAATCTGGAGCCTAAGCTCCCAGATATTACAGAAGCTGCCAGCTTACTTCTTGAAACTATGGAAACCATTAATAACAGTTAAGTAGGTACAAAAAAATGATTCGCGCGTTACTAATATTTATATTCTTTCTTATTGTTTTTACTACAGCGGTATTCATAACTATGCAAGCACCAGGCTTTGCTAGTTTTACTTATGGAGAAACTACTTACGAATTACCACTAGTTGAATTTGTTATTGGCTTATTCATTTTATTTACAGTCTTTTATATTGTGTTACGTTTACTTGCTTTACTGTTCAGTGCACCAAAACGCATTCAATCAGCAATGGATAAGCGCCGCCAAAACAAAGCGCTTGGTTGCACAAACGAAGGCCTAACAAGATTTACTCAAGGTGATTGGGCTCAGTCTGAAAAACTTTTATTAAGTGGTGCAGATCACTCAAATGCCGCTATGGTCAATTACATATGGGCGGCACGTGCAGCACATATGCGTGGTGACTTCACTGAACGCGATGCTCATTTGTCTGAGGCAAAATCAAACAGCCCTGCTGAGCAATCAGCACTTGATGTGTTACGTGCAGAATTATTACTTGATCAAAAAATGCCGGAACAAGCATTAGCAAGCCTAAGCCCATATGAAGACACAATGCGCTCTAATCCAAAAATTGCTTCATTATTTGCAAATACTTATGAACAACTTGGTGATTGGAACAAATTAGCAGAAATTATTCCGCAACTGAGAAGTAGCAAATACATGGATCAACAAACTTTTAGCCGGGTTGAGAAGAAAGCTATTCAAGGTTTACTAAAAAGCAGTCAAAATGCATCTGATGTTGATGAAATTGGAACAAAGTTCAGAGAAAGCATTTTAAGTGACGAAACTATGACGCTTAACTATATCTCAGCTTTACGGCTACAAGGTAAACATGAGCTTGCAGAAAACACTGTTATAAATGCATTAAACATTAAATGGTGTCCAAAGTTAGTACGTGAATACGGTTTAATAGAATTAAAAGACCCAAGTCAGGCACTTATTAATGCTGAAAAATGGGTGGATCTACATACTAATGATGAATATCTCTATTTAACGTTAGGGCGCATTTGCAATAAAGCACAGCTTTGGGGGAAAGCGAAAGCCTATTTTGAATCAAGTTTGTCACGTAAACCTTTAGCTGAAACCTATTCCGAACTCGCTACACTACATGAGCAGCTTGACGAAATGGATGATGCACACAAATGTGCAAAAAAAGGTTTGAAACTCGCCACTCGCAGCGTATAACTTTTTTAATGAAGTAAGATCAGAAAAGATCTGCTCATTAATGCTGACAATCTGATAGTTTAGCTTGAATATTTGTCAAAGCTTAAGTAGTTTGGGGTTTATAATTTTTCATTAAGCGAAAAAGCCTAAAGCCTCATTTATAGAATGATCATTCGTATACTCATTGCAACGGTGGCTCTATTTTCTTTATGGCTACTTTTATCAGGACACTTCGAGCCCCTCTTACTTTCTTTAGGAGCACTCAGTTGTATATTTGTTGCTTGGGTATCAGAAAAACTCGGCCTATTTAGCAGCAACCATGCAACCTTAAAACTCAATTTAAAACTGCCAGCATTCTTACCTTGGTTTTTTATAGAAGTTGTTAAATCCAATATAGATGTAAGTTTCAGAATTTTACATCCAAAATTACCTATCAAGCCAAACAGAATGACTTTAGATACCTCGCAGCATAGTGATGTTGCAACAGCATTATATGCGAATTGTATAACCCTCACTCCAGGCACATACTGCTTGGACCTTGAAGGTAACAACATTGAGGTCCACTCATTAACCAAAGCTTTAGCGGAAGATTTAAAAACTGGTGAAATGAGTAAAAGGATTTTAGCCTTAGAGTCGAAGTCAACCACAAAGAAACTAGAATAATGTTTATAGCAGCAACACTTGCCATTATTGTAGTCATGCTAATCATTTTACTACGCGCTGCATTAGGACCAACAGTGTTTGATCGAATTTTAGCTATCAATACATTCGGTACTGCAACGGTTCTATTAATAGCTTTATTTGGTTTTTTGACTGATCGACCTGATTTTTTAGATATTGCGTTGCTGTATGCGTTAATTAATTTTATTTCAACCATCGCGGTACTAAAGCTTTTCCGTTATGGAAATTTAGGTGAAACTCCTAACGAACAAACCAATGAGTAGCACATGCTTATAATGACCGTACTAGGCTGGTTTTTTTTAATACTAGGAAGTTTTTTCTGCTTAGTTGGTTCCATAGGATTAATACGACTTCCAGACTTTTATTCTAGAGTTCACGCAGCAGGTATTATTGATAGTTTAGGCGCTATTCTTATTCTTCTTGGTATGCTGACACAAACACAAGACCCTATAGTTATTATAAAACTTATGTTTATACTATTTTTCATGATGTTAACGGGCCCAACCGCTGTACATGCATTAGCCAGGGCCGCAAACTTATCTGACAAGGAATCCAAATAGACACCTCTGCTTAGGCTTACTTGATGCACCATGGATATCCAAACCATCATCAATATTTCTTTACTTACGCTGTTAGCAGTAACCGCTATCATTTTACTTCGCTTACAGAATTTATTAGCCGCCGTATTATTAAGTGGTATTTATAGCTTACTAACTGCCGGACTATTTGTAAGCCTAGATGCAGTAGATGTTGCTTTTACAGAAGCTGCAGTCGGTGCGGGCTTAACGACCGTACTACTACTATGTGCACTTGCGATTACCGGTAGAGAGACTTCAGTAACACGCCATAGCAAACTACTCCCTATAGTAGTTGTCACCATAACGGCTACTGCATTAATTTATGGCACCTTAGACATGCCAAAATTTTCTGATCCAAATGCCCCTATACATACACATGTAGCACCACGTTATATAGAAAAAAGTGGTGAAGAAATTGGCATTCCTAATATTGTTACCTCTGTGCTCGCAAGTTATCGAGGATATGACACATTAGGTGAGGTTGCCGTTGTGTTTACTGCTGCTATTGGAGTGATGTTATTACTTGGTGGGTCTCGAAAAATAAAAAAATCTAACACTGCAAATAAATTAGATAAAAATGAGTAAAAAAAGAAATCTTATTTTACGTGAGGTGTGCAACATAATTGTACCTGCAGTTTTATTATATGCTTTTTATGTGCAGTTTCATGGTGACTATGGGCCAGGCGGAGGATTTCAGGCCGGTGTTATTTTTGCCGCGGCCGTTATACTTTACGCGCTTATTTATGGAAGAGAAAAAACACAAAGAGTTTTCCCAACTAGCGTGGTGCGTTATTTTGTATCTATCGGACTTCTTCTCTATGCAGGAGTTGGAGTTGCCACATTATTTATGAATGGTAATTATCTTGACTACAATGTCCTAGCTCATGATTCTATACATGGCCAACATTTAGGTATCTTTCTTATTGAGTTAGGCGTAGGCATCACCGTTGCAGCCGTGATGATTATGATCTTCTACATGTTAGATGAGTACGCAGAATAACCCATGTTTGCAGATTATTATAATTACTGGGTAGCCATCATATTAATGATGCTTGGGTTTTATATTGTCATTGCAGATGCAAATTTAATTAAAAAAATAATTGGCCTAGGTATATTCCAGACCTCTGTTTTTATTTTATTCATTTCAATGAGTAAAGTAGAAGGTGGTACAGCTCCCATATTAGGAGAAGGTATAACAACATACAGCAATCCTCTTCCGCATGTATTGATTTTGACTGCAATTGTTGTTGGAGTTGCTACAACCGCTTTAGGTCTTGCAATCATTGCACGTATTCACCGTGAATACGGTACGATTGATGAAAATATTATTCATGAACAAGACGAAAAAGAATACGAAGATGAAGAAAAGGCAACCTTATAGTGCTAAGCCAACATCTTGCGGTCTTACAAGTTGTTGTGCCCTTAATTGCAGCTCCCTTATGCGCACTACTTCCCTTAGCACGCCCTGGTAAAAAATTAAGCAACTATTTTGCCTGGGCATTTGCAACTCTAGTTAGTCTTTTAACCTTTATTATCGCAATATTACTTGCTAAACATGTATCACAATACGGCGTAATCAGTTATCAACTCGGAGGCTGGGCACCACCATGGGGTATTGAATATCGAATTGATCATTTAAGCACTTATGTACTACTAATCGTATCTGGAATGGCAAGTATCACTATGCTTGCAGCGCGCAAAAGCATTGAACAAGAAATCGCTCACGAAAAGATCAGTCTATTTTATGCTGCTTTTTTACTTTGTTTAACGGGCTTACTTGGCATCGTATCAACCGGTGATGCTTTTAACATTTTTGTATTCTTAGAAATTAGCTCATTATCATCATATGTATTAATAGCTCTTGGAAATAATCGAAAGGCTTTAACTGCTTCATACCAATACTTGATCATGGGAACAATTGGTGCAACATTCATTTTGATCGGTGTCGGTCTGCTTTACATGCTTACTGGAACATTAAATATTATTGATTTACATCAAAGAATTCCCGACTTACTTGATTCAAGAGCACTTCATGCAGCGTTTGCATTTTTTACCGTAGGTATATCATTAAAATTGGCACTGCTGCCGTTACACTTATGGCTACCGAATGCATACGCATATGCACCTTCAATGATCACAGTATTTCTATCTGCAACCGCCACCAAAGTTTCGCTCTATGTTCTCTATAGATTCTTCTTCGGATTATTTTCTGATGAGATAACCTTTGAAGATTTTCATCTAGACAAAATATTATTGCCACTTTCTGTACTAGCCATCCTCATTGCATCATCGGTAGCCATCTTCCAGGAAAATATTAAACGAATGTTAGCTTATTCAAGCATCGCTCAAATCGGTTACATGACGTTAGGCATTAGTTTAGCCACAAAAAGTGGCAGCATTGCTGGCATATTGCATATGTTTAATCATGCCATTATCAAGGGTGGGCTATTTTTAGCGATGGCATGCATAGTTTTTCGCTCTGGCTCTGTGCAACTATCAAATTTTGCAGGAATGGGAAAACGCATGCCTTGGACCATGGCTGCTATCTTATTATTAGGGCTTGGATTAATAGGGGTGCCTTTCACCTCAGGCTTCATCAGTAAGTGGTACTTATTAATCGCTGCACTTGAGCAAGGACAATGGTTTGTAGCTGCAGTAATCGTTGGTGGATCGTTACTTGCCGTGATCTATATCTGGAAAATTGTAGAGTATGCGTACTTAAAGAGCCCTATAAAAGAGTCAGATAAGAATTCTTCTGAGTATGCGGAAGCCCCTTTACAAATGCTCATCCCGCTATGGATTTTAGTTGCCGCAAGCATCTATTTTGGACTTAACACTTCTTTCAGTTATGGATTTGCTGAAACTGCAATTAATAATTTATTCCTATAGGCAATGGCTGCGCTTTTACAACAATTTGAATTAGCCATTGTAATTCCGCTCATTGCAGGATTATTGGTTTTGTTATTTCGAAACCATGCATCGCTACGAGAAGCCTCATCATTACTCGTTGCTGTACTATTATTTATTTTTACGGCTCAATTAATTGGTAGTGAGCAACAAAACATAACCCATACTCTGCTTACCATTGCACCAGGACTGTCACTATCCTTCCATATTGAGCCATTAGGGTTAATGTTTGCGTTGTTGGCGTCAAGCTTATGGATTATCACAACCATTTATTCAATAGGTTATATGCGTGGCAATAATGAAAAAAACCAAACTCGGTTTTATTTATTCTTCGCATTATCTATCGCAGCAACAATGGGCATCGCTTTTGCGGCAAATTTAGCCACATTATTTATATTTTACGAAGCATTAACGTTATGCACTTTTCCGCTAGTAACGCATAAACAAAATGCCGATGCTCAATCAGGCGGTCGTACCTACTTAGGGATTCTTCTTGGCACGTCAATAGTATTTTTCTTAACTGCGATCGTTATAACTTGGATACAAGCAGGCACCTTAAACTTTATGCCTGGTGGCATTCTAGAAGGCAATATAGAAAAAACCGGCGCAATTATCTTATTCACTTTATTTATGTTTGGTGTGGGCAAAGCGGCTCTGATGCCTTTTCATCGTTGGCTGCCAGCAGCCATGGTCGCTCCCACCCCTGTAAGCGCTTTGTTACATGCCGTAGCAGTCGTTAAAGCGGGAGTATTCTCAGTACTAAAAATAACTGTCTATATTTTTGGTATCGATTTTGTTTCAACCCAAAATGCATCAGATTGGATCTTATGGATTGCCGTTGCAACCATGTTAATTTCTTCTATTATCGCTCTGAGTAAAGATAACTTTAAGGCGCGTCTTGCTTATTCAACCATCAGCCAATTGTCTTATATCGTGATCGGTGCTGCTTTAGCGAGCCCATTAGCAGCATTGGGTGGCGCTATGCATATCCTTACCCACGCATTTGGAAAGATCACCTTATTCTTTTGCGCGGGTGCAATTTACACTGCAACAAAATTTACTCAGATCAGTCAATTAGATGGTTTAGGCAGACACATGCCATTTACTTTTTCAGCTTACTTAATCGCATCCGTCAGCATTATTGGTTTACCCCCCTTAGTCGGAAGCTGGAGCAAATGGTTTTTAATTGAAGGCAGTATCAATACAGAAAATTATATTGTATTACTCACCTTTGGGCTTAGCACCTTACTGAACTGTGCCTATTTACTTCCTATAGCATTACGCGCATTTTTCAAGGCACCTGGAAATGAAATCAATGATTGGTCGCCCGGAATAAAAGAGGCTCCTCTAGCATGTGTAGTCCCTATTTGCCTTACAGCCTTAGCAACTTTTGTTATGTTTTTCTATATCCAACCCATTTACGAATTCTTAGCTCCCGTATTTATTAAATGAACTCGAACAACAACAAAAAATATTGGTTAGATCAACCAAAGAATATAAATAAAATCGTTTATGCCCTTTATGCTATGTGCGCAGGATTGCTCATCATAGATTTTTTCTATCACAAACATGGACATTTTGATTTTGAACAGTGGTTCGGGTTTTATGCCTGGTTTGGTTTTATTGCATGCATAATCGTTGTCATAAGTGCAAAGTTTTTGCGCATACTCATTAAACGCAAAGAAGACTATTATGACTAATATTCTATTTCACCCTGCACTTATTTTAATTCTTGGCGGTTTACTTCAAGCGGCGCTACCCGTATCGATTCGCAGAGTTTTCCTACTTGTGCTCCCTGTTATAGCAGGGTTCGCTTTATTAAGTTTTGAACCAGGACAGTACGGGTACATTCAAGTGTTTAACTATGAGTTAACGCTATTACGGATAGATAATCTTAGTTTTATCTTTGCTTTAATTTTTCATATCGCACTATTCATTGTTGCGCTTTATGCGTGGCAAGAAAAAGACACTCTGCAGCTCTCTAGCATGTTTGTTTATGCTGGGGGAGCCATTGGAGCGGTACTTGCTGGAGATCTACTCACTTTATTTATCTTCTGGGAGGTAACGGCAGTTTCGTCTGCATTATTAATTTGGGCCAACAGAACCACGGGCGCCATGCGCGCAGGACAACGCTATTTCATCATTCATGTAGCCTCTGGTTTATTTTTACTGGCCGGCAGCATTTTGCACTATCAAACTACCGGTTCACTCGCGTTTGATCCAATCGGTATCGACAGCCTTGCGGGCTGGTTAATCTTGATCGCCTTTGCTATTAAATGTGCATTTCCTTTATTGCATAACTGGTTACAGGATTCGTATCCAGAAGCCAGTGTTGTTGGCACTGTCGCACTTTCTGTATTTACGACAAAGCTGGCTGTTTATGCACTGGCACGAGGGTATCCTGGCACTGACATGTTAATTTGGATCGGCGCAGTCATGACTGCCTACCCAATCTTTTATGCTGTGATTGAAAATGATTTACGTCGCGTACTTTCATATAGCTTAAACAACCAGCTTGGCTTTATGGTGGTGGGCGTTGGTATCGGCACCGAAATGGCTTTGAACGGAGCTGCAGCACATGCCTTTTCACATATTTTATATAAAGCGTTACTATTTATGAGCATGGGTGCTGTGTTGCATCGTGTTGGCACCACTAAAGCCTCTGAACTTGGTGGCTTGTACAAATCTATGCCATGGACTGCGGGCTTCTGCGTTATCGGCGCAATGTCAATTTCTGCTTTTCCCTTGTTTAGTGGTTTTGTCTCTAAAGCCATGATCCTAACTGCAGCTGCAGAAGAAGATCATTGGTTAATTTGGATAGTATTGTTAGTAGCCTCAGCCGGTGTATTTCATCATTCCGGAATTAAAATACCCTTCTTTAGTTTTTTTGGGCATGACAGTGGCAAACGTTGTGCTGAAGCGCCATTAAATATGCTCTTGGCTATGGGCATTGCTGCAATACTTTGCATAGCAATCGGTGTATACCCGGCCTTCTTATATAACCTGCTTCCTTTTGATGTTAATTTTATTCCTTACACCTCCTCACATGTGATCGCACAATTACAATTATTATTCTTCTCTGCCTTAGCCTTTGCAGTGCTAATGCGTAACAATATATATCCGCCAGAGCTTCGTTCTACAAATTTAGACTTTGATTGGTTTTACAGAAAACCAGGCGCATATATTATCAAAAGCTTTGGAAATTTTATCGCAGCGGGTGAAACAGGAATTTTATCTGGCTTGAAAAAAATCCTATTCCTAGTTAGCGCGCGTTTGCACCGGCATCACGGGCCTCAAGGAATTCTGGCCAGAACCTGGCCAACAGGCAGCATGGTTATGTGGGTTGCGTTTTTACTAGGCGCATACCTAATTTTTTACTATATATATTAGTGAAAGATTTTTTTCTCTTCTTCTTGCTCATCTAATATATCTTCATCTGAAGGAATAAGTGCAGGCCTAAGTTCTGGTGATGCATGGTGTAAAACTAAACGCCAGCTATCTTCAGTTTTACGATAAATATTTGTAGCAATAATTTCTGACTGTAACTCACCATCTAAATAGATGGATTCAATCACGTGATGAATCGCAATATCACCCTCTATCTGTACTCTTTTTTTATTAATCTCAAATTTAATACCATTCTCATGGCTAAACATTTGTTCCCAACTCTCGACAATATTTTTTAATCCATCCAGCCGATTTCCGCCAGGGTGAATACATGTAATATCTTCATCATTTGCCCAGACAGACATCATCAACTCGAGATCTTCTTGTTGAAATGCTGCGTAAAAAGCTATTTCAGCTTCTTCTGATGTCGAAAAAAGTTTAGTTTCTTCCTTGTTTTCTTCCATGGTAACTTAGATGTTTGATTGCTAGAGTCTTACGATAATTTAATCAGCAAAATATGTATAGCAATATGTCTCAAGAAAAAATATTAATTGCTGCTGAGGGTGATATAGCAGACCCAGGGAGCAAAGGTCTTAGCATTAGCATAAAAGGCACAAAACTCGAACTATTTATCGTCAAAAAAGACACCAACATTGCTGTCTATGAAAATTCATGTCCACACACTCACGGCCCACTAGACTGGACACCTGACCAGTTCTTAGATATGGACAATAATTATATAATGTGTGCTAACCACGGTGCATTATTTGAAATCAATAATGGCTTATGCATCTACGGACCTTGTAAAGCGCAAAGCTTAAAAAAATTGGCCTTTGTCGTGAAAAATAATAATATTTACCTACTGTTATAATTCAAATAGACACTCTTGATGTTGCATGGATTTAATGCCTTATTCCCAATTTGGGCCATACTTTTCAGTAGCATTGCTTATTTCTTCCCAGATCAATTTATAGTCTTAAAACCCAGCATCATTTATCTGCTTGCATTTGTAATGTTAAGCATGGGTATTACGCTAAATATTAATGATTTTAAAAAATTACTGTCTCTTAGATCACTTATTTTCGTCGGGCTTGTACTTCAATTCACTATCATGCCCCTTAGTGCATGGATTATTAGCTTAGGGTTCGGACTTTCCCTTCCACTTCTCACTGGAATGTTACTAGTAGGCACCTGCCCTGGGGGCACCGCATCAAATGTGATTTGTTATCTAGCCAATGGAAATGTAGCGCTTTCCTTAGCTTTAACCAGCTGCTCTACTTTATTAGCGATTGTCGCCACGCCATTACTCACCTGGCTGTATCTAGGTGAAAGTGTAGAAGTGCCTATTTTCAGTATGATACTTACCATGCTGAAAGTAATTGTTATTCCGGTGGCCATAGGGGTATTAATCAATCACCTCTTAGGCAAAAAGCTTGAGGGTGCATTAAACATCTTCCCAAGTATTTCAATATTGAGCATATGCTTAATCATCGCCATCATTATCTCACTCAATCAAAGTAGACTACAAAGTATTGCGTTTGTTGTGATTGCAGCTGTAGTTTTACATAACACAATAGGTTTACTTGCTGGTTATATTTTCAGCATATTAATAGGCTATAACAATAAAGTAGCAAGAACCATGGCAATCGAGGTTGGCATGCAAAATTCTGGCTTGGCAGTTGCCTTAGCCAGTCAGTATTTTCAGCCTATCGTCGCCCTGCCTGGTGCAGTTTTTTCAATATGGCATAATCTATCAGGTTCCATACTTGCTACAATATGGTCCAGATCAAATAATTAACCTATTAGAATTGAGTTTTTACATATGACAATGAACACCACGATATCTTTATTTAGTGCTCTT
>JBGCDX010000044.1:0-5000 GCA_045105815.1 Gammaproteobacteria bacterium | reverse complement strand
GGTAATTTTGGTGCAGAGCTATTAAAAAGTGAGTCGGCAGTGCTGACGCATTGTAATGCAGGCGCATTAGCAACTGGTGGATACGGGACTGCATTGGGAGTAATTCGAAGTGCCTTTGCACAAGACAAGATTACGGCTATTTATGCTGATGAAACACGTCCTTGGTTTCAGGGTACAAGACTCACGGCATGGGAACTTTTGCAAGATAATATACCTGTGACATTAATCTGTGACAGTGCTGCTGCAAGCTTGATGCGCCAAAAACAATTGTCATGGGTTATTGTGGGTGCGGACCGTGTGGCGAGTAATGGTGATGTGGCCAATAAAATTGGTACTTATTCACTGGCGGTTATGGCGAGACAACATCATGTTAAATTCATGGTAGCAGCGCCTACCAGCACAATAGATATGCAAATTAATACAGGCAATGAGATAGAGATTGAAGAACGTTCTAATGAAGAAATAACAAGCGTACAAAGTCAGAAAATTGGTCCAGATAAAGTTGAGGTTTGGAACCCTGTATTTGATATTACTCCTGCTGAATTTGTGACCGCATTGGTAACAGAAAAAGGTATTATTGACTCGCCAAATACCAGCAAAATTCAGGAATTGATGAAATCCTAGTAATTTGCTGATTTTTGGCTTAGGAAGGTATAAATATTAAGCTTATAAATATATAAAATTGATTTTTAAGGCAATCAGTTGAAGTTTGAATGCTTTTTCTTTCAACCCACTCTCCTATACTTGTGTTATGATTTGGCGCATTAGAACGAAAATAAATAACCTCCTACAAAGCAAATAAATGGCTGCTATCGCCAAAGAAATTCTTTCAGTAAATCTCGAAGATGAGATGCGTCAATCGTATCTCGATTACGCGATGAGCGTGATCGTTGGGCGTGCGTTGCCTGATGTTCGGGATGGTCTAAAACCAGTACACCGTCGTGCTTTATATGCCATGAGTGTATTAGGTAACGATTGGAATAAACCATATAAAAAATCAGCTCGTGTGGTGGGTGATGTAATTGGTAAATATCATCCGCACGGTGATACCGCGGTATACGACACGATTGTTCGTATGGCTCAACCGTTTTCGCTACGTTACATGCTGGTTGATGGTCAAGGTAACTTTGGCTCGGTAGATGGTGATGCTCCTGCAGCGATGCGTTATACCGAAATACGCATGTCAAAAATTGCGCATGAAATTGTTGCAGACCTTGAAAAAGACACGGTTGATTTTGTACCTAATTACAATGAGGAAGAGTCTGAGCCTTCAGTTTTTCCTACGCGCATACCTAATTTATTAGCCAATGGGTCATCAGGTATTGCTGTGGGCATGGCAACCAATATCCCACCGCATAATTTAACTGAAGTTATTAATGCGACCATTGCGCTAATCGATAATCCTGAGGCTGATTTTAAAGAGTTGATGGAATATATTCCCGGACCTGATTTCCCAACCGCTGCATTAATTAATGGTCGCGCAGGTATTGCGGAAGCTTATCGCACGGGGCGTGGGCGTGTGCATATGCGTGCTCGCACGCATATTGAGCAAGATGAAAAGAGTGGACGTGAGCGAATTGTTGTCACCGAGCTTCCTTATCAAGTTAATAAAGCCAATTTAATTATTAAAATTGCTGACTTAGTTAAAGAAAAGCGTCTTGAAGGAATTGCGGGTGATGGTCTACGAGACGAGTCTGATAAAGACGGCATGCGCATCGTGGTCGAGCTGCGTCGCGGTGAAGTGAGCGAGGTTGTTCTGAATAATCTTTACAAGCACACCGCTATGCAAAGTGTATTTGGAATTAATATGGTGGCGCTGGTCGATGGTCAACCGCGTTTATTAAATCTAAAGCAAATACTGCAAGCCTTTATTAGGCATCGTCGGGACGTAGTAACGCGCCGCACTATTTTTGAATTACGCAAAGCTCGTGAGCGTGCACATATTTTAGAAGGTCAAGCTGTTGCGCTGACTAATATCGATGAAATTATAGCGTTAATTAAAAAGTCAGAAAGCCCTGCAGTAGCTAAAGAAAAATTAATTGCAAAATCTTGGCAGCCAGGCGTGGTGGTCGAGATGTTAGATCGCGCAGGTGCAGATTCATCGCGGCCAGATGGTCTTGAGGCTAAGTGTGGAATGCATAATGGTGAGTATCATCTTTCACCTACACAAGCACAGGCAATATTAGATTTACGATTACATCGTCTTACTGGTTTAGAGCAAGACAAAATTGTTAATGACTATAGTGATCTTTTAGAAAAAATCATTGATCTCTTGGATATTCTTCAAGATCCAGAGCGCTTATTGAAAGTTATACGTGAAGAGCTTACTGAAGTTCGTGAGCAATATGGTGATGATCGCCGCACTGAAATAAATGATGCGCAAGCAGATCTCACTATGGAAGATCTGATACCAGAAGAAACGGTAGTGGTTACACTTTCACATGCGGGCTACGCAAAGTCTCAGCCGTTAGATACCTATCGAGCGCAGCGCCGAGGTGGTCGTGGTAAGGCTGCAACATCGGTTAAAGCTGAAGATTTTGTTGATCAGTTATTTGTGGCAAACACGCATGACACAATATTGTGTTTTTCTAGTCGAGGCAAAGTTTACTGGCTTAAGGTCTACGCATTGCCACAAGCTGGACGTACAGCACGAGGTAAGCCAATCGTTAATCTTCTACCTCTGCAAGAAGGTGAACGTATAAATGTTGTGTTGCCTGTTAAAGAATACAGTGAAGACGCTTATATTGTAATGGTGGCAAGCAGTGGTACGGTGAAGAAAACAAAGTTAACTGAATTTTCTCGTCCTCGGGCCAGTGGTATTTTGGCGGTTGATTTACGTGAGGATGATCGACTTATCGGTGTTGAAATTACAGATGGAAATACTGATATTTTATTGGTTGGCGATACCGGTAAGGCAATTCGCTTCACAGAAGATGATGTACGTGCAATGGGTAGAAATGCAACAGGTGTGCGTGGTATTAAGCTAGCAGAAGGCCAGAAAGTGGTTTCGTTAATCACCATAAAAGAAAATATGAGCTCTACCGATGTATTGGTAGCGACAGAGAATGGTTATGGTAAACGTACCATAATGGAAGAATACCCCGTGCAGAAACGTGGTGGCCAAGGTGTTATTGCTATTCAAACTTCAGGTCGCAACGGAAATGTAGTTGGGGCGGTTGCTGTAGCGGATGATGACGAGATCATGTTGATTACAGATAGTGGGACTTTGGTTAGAACGCCTGTTAAGGATGTTTCACAAATGGGTCGTAATACTCAAGGTGTCAGGTTGATACGCCTGTCTGAAGATGAACGTTTGGTTGAAGTGGAACGAATTGAAAATTTATCGCAAGATGAAGATGTCTCAGATGTTGAAGAGCTCAATCCCGAAGAGTCCAATTCCGATTGACCCGTTGCTGAAAATTAGTGGAAGAAGACCAGTAAAATAAAGTCGGCAAAATAAAGTCGGTAAAATAAAGGTTGTATTATAATAATTTAGTATCTATCTAAATTTCCTGGTTTATAAATCTCCTATTCAAATTGGCTTCTAAGTAGCACTATCCTTTAGCAACGATCCCAATAAATTATTATGCAAGAAACTTTTTATTTTGGTGCTGGGCCAGCAACTTTGCCAAAGATTGTTCTGGATAAGATCAAAAATGAATTGATTGATTATTGTGGTACGGGGTTATCTGTTTTAGAGCTATCACATCGTAGCAACGAATTCATAGAAATTATGAATCGCGCTGAAAATTTGATGCGAGAATTAATGGGTGTGCCTGATGATTATGCTGTTTTGCTGTTGCATGGAGGTGCAACTACACAGTATTCAATGTTACCAATAAATTTTATTCGTTCAGGCGAGGTTGCAGATTATATTTGTACGGGGCATTGGTCACAAAAAGCGTGTAATGAAGCAAGAAAATTTTCAGATATAAATCAAATTGATGCAATTGTTGATTCTAAGCTGATATCAATTAAGCCAACAGATCAATGGGGTTTGAGTAAGCGTGCGAGCTATATTCACTACTGTGAGAACGAAACCATTAGCGGTGTGATGAATGATGTTGCTGGAATTGATGAGATTAATTTAAATGAATCAACATTATTTTGTGACATGACGTCTTCTATTTTGACTCGGCCTACTAAAGTGAAAGATTTTGGTTTGATCTATGCTAGTGCACAGAAGAATTTAGGGGTGGCGGGGTTGTGTGTGGTAGTAGTAAGGAAAGATTTATTAGAAGATGTTCCTGAAAAAAATTCTAACTTTATACCTAAGGTTTTCGACTATAAAAAATGTTATGAAGACAAATCACTTGTGAATACACCTCCAACCTTTGCAATTTATGTTTTAGGTTTAATGTTAGATTGGCTTAAAGCTGAGGGTGGGGTTGCTGAAATATATAATCGAGGTCAACAATATTCAAAGTCTTTATATGAATTGATTGATACGAGTAAATTGTACAAAAACAATGTTGACATTAAGTATCGGTCAAATGTGAATATTCCATTTGTGATTGAAGATATAAATTTACATGAGAAATTTATATCTCATGCTGAGAATAATCATTTATTAGGTTTGCGTGGCCACAATTCTGTAGGAGGTGTGCGCGTTAGTTTGTATAACGCAATACCTGCTAGTGGCGTTGAAGCATTACTTGGTTTTATGCGTAGCTTTGAGCTAAGTTATAGTTGAGGTCGTTTCATTAGGATTGTAGTCGGCGGTCAAAATAAACCATCGTTCCATCTTCACAAGTTACAGGGAAGCTGCATGATAAATTTCTACGACGTTCTTCTTGGTTAGATGGCTTAAGGTTCGCTAAAGATACTTGTTCAGAACGGGATGATGCAATAACTGCACATAGTGCTAGTACAGTTATGCCGGATACCAGTACGATCAAGCCAATGGTGAGTAGTACGTTTACTAGTTGCATGGAATGCATTCTCCTAGCGTTTGTTTTGTAGAAAAACATTAATAAAATATTCAACCAAAAATCAATTAT
>JBGCDX010000043.1:0-4229 GCA_045105815.1 Gammaproteobacteria bacterium | reverse complement strand
GATGACGCCTAAACCGAGTAGAAATACGCCGGTCCAGACCCATGGGCCACCTGCTATCACGCCAAATAAACTGGCTAGTATTAGTAACGGTGCTAAAAAATAGCGCGCGTTGATTAGTAACTTCTTCATGTTCGCCTCCATCAGAAGAAAGGATTATAAATATAGATGTTTGAAATCTGCTATCGAGCGTGCAGCACTTACTTTAGTATTTATCGGCCAGCACACTGATATGTATAGGAATTATAGCATCCGTTAGATGTGTTTTTGTAGACCAGCACCTATATTTTTATCACATAGATAAATCATCTTAAAACTAAACACAGCTTGAACAGAGTGCTTAAATTATCATCAGTTAACTCATTGATGGTATGTATAATTAATTAAGATTAGTATCGACCAGAGGTTAAAAAATAGCTAGAAACTAGGTTAATAGCACACCAATTATATTAAGAATTATCTTTAGAATCAAAGCCTAATGATACTGAGTTAATACAATACCTAAGCCCTGTAGGATTTGGCCCATCTTCAAACACATGCCCCAAGTGTGCTCCACAAGCCTTACACATCACCTCAGTTCTTCGCATTCCGTGGGACACATCAGATTCTTCTAAGATACATTCAGCTTCTGCTGGTTGAAAAAAACTTGGCCAACCTGAACCTGAATCAAACTTATGCTCTGATTCAAAAAGCGGTGTTTTGCAAGCCACGCAAACATACATGCCATTTTCTTTATGGCTATTAAAGTTGCCACTGAATGCTGGCTCAGTTCCCTTCTGTCTACAGACACGAAATTGCTCGGGCGTTAACACTTTACGCCATTCATCTTCAGTTTTATTGATTTTTGGTTTGTCAGCCATGATAAGTATTTTGAACTAAATAACTGGCATACACCACCTGAGCACTGGTATGAATAATAGCTGCGTCCTGGATTATGATCTCAATTCGAATTCTTTTTTATCGCTACTAGCGACTTTCAGCCAATTAATGAGCACATCGATGTGCGAATATGAGGCGCATCTTGGACGATGCTTTCAACTTAAATCTTTCTTTTGAAATGACTGATTTCGGCCAATAGCAGACATAAAAAAGCCCCACGCTAAGGTGAGGCTTTCTTGATAGTTATTATCTACCTTATACTTTAACTCTACGCCTTGTATAGCCTAAACCTAAAATTCCAATGCCGAGTAACGCCATTGTACTTGGCTCTGGTACATCAACTGTTGGACCAGGACCAGGACCAGGACCAGGACCAGGACCAGGACCAGGACCAGGACCAGTATTCGGCAGATACTCATAAATTAGTCTAGTAAAAGAGTTCCTAATTTCATTAATGCGGTTCGTCGCACCACACGCGCTATCCCCATTACAATCAGCACCTCGGCCTACTAGGCTTGCATTAGTGCTAAAGAGTTTATACACCGTTATTCTTTGATTTATAAAATTATTAAGTACGTCGCCTTCAAAGACATATGAGTTATTTCCATTAAATCTCCAATCAAGCGCTCGAGAGCTTTGTGCTGTATTAGTTAGCTCACCCGATTGTCTCACATCATCAACTAGATCATTAAAATCCCATAGATCCAATGGAACTTTATCTTGAGGACGTGTAGCACCATCCGCATCACCCACATTATCAAAATACGTTGATATTGATACACCATATTCGCCAACTGCACCCACGCCAAAAACAGTGTTTTCGGGCCTTACAACCAATCTTCCAGAAATATCCCATCGATTAACTAACGTTACTTTTGTTAATTCACCATCTTCACGAAAAGCTTGGAAATTAATTGGGATGCCACTAAGATAGCCGCCCGATCTTGCAATACTACTGCAACGTCCAGGTTTTAATTCTACTAAGTCTTCCAAGTTAAAAGATGTTGTGCAACTAGTATTAAATATACTAGGGTTAAATGTAACTGTTTGCGTAATCGTTTGTGGTATTGCTTGCAATTGTGTACTAATAAAAAAAAGTATAACGACTTGCAATAGTGTGGATATTCTTCGCTCCATGACCGTCTCTTATAGTTGTTATTTTTAACTACTTTATACCTTCGACGTAATAAGACAATTTTGACATTTATAAAGTGTGACTGTAGTCACATTTTATAAGTTGATCAATTTGTGGCCATAGGATGATTATTTTTAGAACCACCTTTTTTTAGATTTTGGTTCGGTATGTCCGCTTTGGGTCGTAAGCAGTCATTTTGAACCTGTGATTTATTAATTCCAACACAACCTCCCCTTGTACCAAACTATTTATGTCCTCTTACGGCCAATCGTAGAAAAATTTAAAATAATTGAATTTGCATTCACCCATATTAAAGCCTCTCATTCATGACTTTTAAATAACATACAAATTGCATAACCGTTCACAGAACACGCATTCAAAATGCCGCTTGTTATGAGAAACCGCCCACCAGCCGCCTCATATCACTCATTTATTAGTGAATAACTATAATTGTAATTATCATTAATACATAGGTGAATCACATGTTTACTTCAGCCAAAGCATCAAAACGTGTTGATATTGAGGACATTCCTGAGGAACGCAGAGAAAGTGACGATCGTAGAACCTCTACAAAGGAAACTCGGTTTCCATTTATAGACGATAATTCAAGACTTGTAATGAAAAACAGAAGAAACAAAGATCGTAGGGCTTCAGATGCGTCGTTTAAAAAAAATCCATTAAAGGCCGTTAACAAACTACTAAGAAAATAATGCAAAAAAAAGGGCGCTAATTGCACCCTTCTTTAATACTTTTCTTTATAGTTTTTCTGAAAGCTTATTCTTCGATAGCTTTCATACTTAGTCGAATGCGACCTTGCTTATCAATTTCAAGAACTTTGACTTTGATAATGTCACCTTCCGTTAACTCATCGGTAACATTCTCAACTCGCTCATTTGAGATTTGCGATATGTGAACTAAACCGTCTTTACCAGGTAACACGCTTACGAATGCACCGAAGTCCATAATTTTAACGACTTTACCTTCGTAAATTTTACCCACTTCAACATCAGCAGTGATTTCTTCAATACGCTTCTTCGCATCATCCCCTGCTGCTTTATCAATCGATGCAATCTTAATGACGCCTTCATCATCAATATCAATTGTAGTGCCAGTTTCTTCAGTAAGTTGACGGATAGTTGCGCCACCTTTACCAATTACATCACGAATCTTATCTGGGTTAATTCTCATAAGAGTAAAGCGTGGTGCAAATTCTGACATTTCTTCACGTGCGGATGATATGTCTTTCGCCATTTCACCCAGAATAAATAAGCGGCCTTCTTTAGCTTGGCTAAGCGCTTTATCCATAATTTCTTTGGTTATGCCTTCGATCTTAATATCCATTTGCAAAGCAGTAATACCATCGGTAGTACCTGCAACTTTAAAATCCATGTCGCCAAGATGATCTTCGTCACCTAAGATGTCACTTAGTACGGCAAAATCATCACCTTCTTTAATTAAGCCCATGGCAATACCTGCCACTGGTGCTTTAAGCGGTACACCGGCATCCATCATTGATAAACTGGTACCACATACGCTAGCCATAGAACTTGAACCGTTAGATTCCGTAATTTCTGACACTACGCGTAATACGTATGGAAATTCTTCCTCATCTGGAATCACAGCTTGTATGCCACGTTTGGCTAATTTTCCGTGACCAATCTCACGACGCTTTGGCGAACCAACAAAACCGGTTTCTCCAACACAAAATGGAGGGAAGTTGTAATGCAACATGAACATATCTTTATATTCACCTTCAATTGCATCAATAATTTGTGCATCACGGCCGGTTCCAAGTGTCGTTACAACAATTGCTTGAGTCTCACCGCGGGTAAACAACGCACTACCGTGAGTGCGTGGTAACACACCTGTACGAACGGTTATTGGACGTACTGTATTTTGATCACGGCCATCAATACGTTTTTCGCCCGAAATAATTCGACCGCGTACAATCTTCTTTTCTTCTTTCTTGAATGCTGCTAATACATCAGCTTCACTTGGTCCATTTTCTTCATCTGCTAATGATGCCACTACCGCATCACGAACTTCGCCTACTTTTTCTTGACGCTTCATCTTTTCAGCAATGCTATAGGCTTCACCCCATTGTGCAGCACAAGCTTGATTCACTTTAGTGGCTAGAGACTCATCCGCCACAGCTGCTTGCCAATCCCATGCAGGAGTATTCACTTCTGCAGCGAATTCTTTAATGGCAGTAATTGCA
>JBGCDX010000042.1:0-8407 GCA_045105815.1 Gammaproteobacteria bacterium | reverse complement strand
AATATTATTACCATTGGTTTTTTACATTCCACCATGGGTAATTCAGAATCTGACAGACAACCATCTTTTCGTGACTGTGATTTCGCTCACGATCATTGTGCCTGTCGTTTCTTATGTCGCTATGCCGCTTTTTATTAAGTTGTTAAAAATATTCGATAGGAGAAATTAATAATGAAAATAATCATATTTGGTGCTACAGGATCAATCGGTTGTAATGTTGTTGAGCAAGCACTAGAAAAAGGCCACCAGGTTACTGCTTTTGCGCGCAATCCATCTGCATTAGAAATTAATCATTCTAATTTATCTCTTGTAAAAGGGGATGTACTTAACAAAGTAGATGTAACAAATGCATTAGCAGATCAAGACGCTGTAATAATTACTTTAGGTGCTGGAAGTAAAGGAGACATTCGCGCACCAGGCACAAGTAATATTATCGAAGGCATGAAACAATCTAGCATCAAACGACTAGTATGCTTGTCAACGATTGGAGCAGGGAATAGTTATCATCTACTCAATTCCTTTTGGAAATACATCATGTTTGGTTTGCTTTTGCGAAAAGCGTTGGCCGATCATGAAGCACAAGAAGGAGTTGTCAGAAATAGCGGTCTTGATTGGATAGTCGTTCGACCAGGAGCATTTACGGATGGACCTTTAACAGGGGGATATAAGCATGGATCAATAGATTCTAAAGAAAAAATAGAGCTAAAAGTATCTCGATCAGATATAGCAAACTTCATAATTAGTTCTCTTAACGATGGAACGTATTTGCACAAGATGCCTTGTTTATCTTACTAAAACATAAGTATGTCCGCTATTGGCCGAAAGCGGACATTTTAACAAAAAGATTTAATTTGAAAGCATCATCCAAGAGTCAACACATATGCGCACATCTTTTTTGCAATACATGCACTTAGTGCATCAAGAAAAAAACCAATAACCGAGAAATATCGCAGCCGTAATGCCTGCAAGATCTGCAAATAATCCGCAGCCTATTGCATGGCGTACGCGCTTAATGCCTACGCTGCCAAAGTATACTGCCAGAACATAGAATGTGGTTTCAGTGCTGCCTTGCACAATAGCGGCAACATTGGCAGCAAAAGAATCTACACCATGTGTATTCATGGTTTCTAATAGCATGGCGCGTGCCCCACTACCCGAGAAAGGGCGCATTAGTGCAGTGGGGAGTGCTGCAATAAAGTCTGGATTGAGTCCCACCGTCACCACTACCTTTTCTACGGCTGTTAAAATGGCATCTAACACTAAGCTTGCACGTAATACTCCGATGGCTACTAGCATCGCAACTAAGTAGGGAATGATTTTTAGTGCAACATCAAAACCTTGTTTGGCGCCATCGATAAAGGCATCGTATACATTTATTTTGCGAATAAAGCCCATGATTAAAAATGAAATAATGACCAGCAATAAGAGTACATTACCCAACAAGCTGGACCGCTCAGCAAGCGATGCGGCATCACTGTTGAGCAGATACATCAGTAAGCAACCAATTAAGGCTGCGAAACCCAGTAAGTAAAAGAATACCGTTTTGCTGAAAATATTAAGTCGTTGAATAAACGCTACGAGTAATAGCCCTGCGAGAGTTGAGGCACAGGTTGCTAATACAATGGGAATAAATACTGCGGTGGGGTCCGTAGAGCCTTGTTGAGCGCGAAATAGAAAAATAGTAACGGGTAGCAGCGTAACGGATGAGGTATTTAAAACTAAAAATAATATTTGTGCATTACTTGCTGTGTCTTTTGTTGGGTTGAGTGCTTGTAAGTCTTGCATAGCTTTAAGGCCAAGTGGAGTGGCAGCATTATCTAGCCCCAACATGTTAGCCGCCATGTTCATGGTGACCGAGCCTATGGCAGGGTGGTCGCTCGGGACTTCTGGCATGAGTTTTTTAAATAAAGGTTTGAATGCCTTGGTCAGTAATTCTACAAAACCGGCACGTTCGGCAATGGTGAAGAAGCCTAGCCATAAACATAGTATGCCTACTAAGCCGAGCGCAATCTCTACGCTTAATGAAGCCATGTCAAATGTAGCTTGCACAACTTGCGCAAAGATAGCGCTATTGTCTTTAATGAGCGCTTGAAATAGGCAGCTGAGGAAAGCTGCAATAAAAAAGCTGAGCCAAATATAGTTAAGCACTAGATATAGTGAATGTTCTATCCGTTATTGGCCAATCTTTAGGAAGAATGGTAGCCACATAATTAATAAGAATAGTGCGGCTGCCAATTCTATATAGCCAATAGAGCTGAATTTTTTCCGCACTGCTTCGTCAGACATGCGAATTCTACACATCATAAAATCAAACATAAGCACCATGAATATTAACGGCATGGAGGCAGGTATTACTGTAGTAGGCACTATATTCCAGCCATCCAGGTCTACGTCTGTGCCGGGTAGTGGTGACATGAAAGCTACAAGTAAAGCTGTTGCAATAAGGAGTATTCGTAGTGCTCCAAGGTCTTTTATAAAGCTCATTCGCTAAGTTTTTCCATTGTTAAAGTGTAAATTAAGGTTACAAAGCTCATAAATAGTTTAAATGTGTAACTGGTTTATGGACCAAATTTGTCACTTTTAGACCCGCCTCAACACTTTAGCGAATGCCGTAACCTCTTGTAACTAAAGCTCTTTATCTTATCGGGCGAGATAATCCAAATTAAAATATAAAGATATACTTTAGCTCATTAATCTGTGATTTGTACCCATTCGTAGGGAACTCATCAGAATAAAAGGATTTTAACACCAAAGTGATTTGGGAAAATTTTTAAACTTATATAAGGATTGTAAAAGATGGAAATGAATAAACTAGTTAAAGGTTTGATTTTAGCAGGTGCAATGGTTACCGGTGGAAGCGCTATCGCAGCGACTCAAGGTACCTTAGGTGGTACTTCACAAGGTGACATCGATATTGATGTAACCGTAGGCGATCAAATTCAAATTACTGCTTTACAAGACATTACCGGTTCTCATGTTCCTGGTAACGACTTTACGGGTAGCAGCACAGCATGTGTTTATACCAATAACCCAACTGGCAACTATGACGTTACTATGACCAGCTCTAATCCTGGTGCAGGTAATATTTTTCAACTAAGTGATGGTACTGCTACCGTTGCTTATACCATCTCTTTCGATGATGGAAACAGCACAGCTGCTATGCTTTCTGGCCAAGTAAATACTACTTTTGATAATGCAGATACTGCATCTGTTACTTGTGGCGGTACTCCACAATCTTCAATTGATATCGTAGTTCCAGCTGCAAACTTAGATGTAGTTGGCGCAGGTACTTATTCAGACGTAGTAACTATTTTAGTTGCACCTAGATAATTTTAGGTTCATTTAGTTTTTACAATGCTGATGTGCCAGCAGTTATGTACTGCTGGCACGTTTTGTAAATGTTTTGTAAACACGGTCAATAATGATATTAACTAAAATAAAATCTCTAGAATTTAAAATCAAAAAAGGCAGTTATTTACTGATAGCTGTTTTGTTTGCATTTTCATTGTTTTCTTTCTCAACTATACAGGCTGCATCACAAGGTTCAGCAGGTACTACATCAAGTGGTACGGTTGAGGTAGGTATAGCTGTCAATAGAAGTATCATCATCCAAGGCTTGCGTGATTTTAATTTTGGTCTCTGGAGAAATGGTGACGGAACGCTTATAGATAATGATGATGTTTGTGTCGCTAAAACATCCAATTTTGGTAATTATGGAGTTCGTGCTGCAGGAAATGGTGATGGGCTCGATCCCTCTGCATTCACGCTTTCTAACGGCTTCGATCAAATAAATTATAATGTTTATTGGAATGATCAAACAGGTACAGCAGGTACACAACAGCTTACTCCAGGGCTTATTGAGCATGGCCAGGTTGAAACGGCTTTCCATGTAATAATTGCCGTTATTTTTGGCGTTTGTACTAACAATGCAAATGTTCAAATTGAAATTCCTGATACAGAATTAGCCTCAGCTGTAGGCGGAGCGTATTCTGGAACATTGACACTGCTTGTAATTCCCGACTAGTCTTAGTACTTCTTCAATTACATCATCATTATATGTTCAAGCATTTGAAGTGCTTGTTACTCGCACTATTATTATTGTTTTGTTCTACCTCTGCATATGCCGTAATTCGTATCTATGGCTTAGAAGACTTTAATTTAGGTAGGTGGGTGATTGGAGCGGGGTCGATTCGGTCTAATGCAAATATATGTGTGGCGGTACGTCCACGTGGGCCGTATCAAATTACAGCGTATGGCCAAGGACCCTCAAATACTTTTGTTCTTTCTGATTCAGGGGTTAGCTTACCTATCAGGATTTTATTTAATGACCGTCCACGGCCAAATGGTGCGCAACAGCTCGTGCCTGGGCAGACCCTAAGTGGCTTGCGTGGTAGACGCGGGCAAGGGATTCGACGAGCTTGTAGTCGACCAACTGCTAATCTCTCAATATTTGTTGCAGAGTCCGATCTTGCTCAACTACCTGCGGGTCGTTATAGGGGTAATATAGTAATTGTGGTGGGCCCAGAATAATGAGTTTAGTTTTCACAAACTAGTTTGTCTATAAATGCAACGCCTTGATTTATTTCGAGCTCAGGTAGTTTGATATGGCAGATAGTGTTGCCATTTTTTGTGAGCTCTAGCGCTTCTTTTCCTGAAATCTCAGCTTGCAGCCAACCATCTTGATCAGTTACTGCATAACCGATAGCATTTTTAATTTTCATTCTTGCTGCAGGTGAGCCATTTGCCAATTCGATTCGAGTAATTAAAACAGTGATGGGTTCAACTTGATAATTTAAGGTTTCTACATTTCCAGGATATAAAGTAACTGACCTGGGGCCCTCGTCAAAATGTAAAATTTCATCACTAATGGAACGTATAGAAATGCGATAGGTTTTAAATGCGGCTAAAGGCAAAACAGTACGTTTTCCAATCTTGGCAGTCCCTCGTGGTTGTCCGTCTACAAATATTTCAAATGGTTCGTTTGTTGTTGGGCCTTGAAGCTCTAGAATTACTCCACTGTCTGTGTTGCGTTGTCCACCAAAAGCAAGCTGCCCATTATTAGTTAATATGTTTGTATTTTGATTTCCTCGATAACGTAAAAAACTACCACGCTCACTATCGTCAACATGTTCTATTTGAGTGTCGATGCGCCCCAAGGATGATAAGTTTTCGCCGCGTATACCTGCGGTAGAGCGATCAAGCTCTTCTGAGAAGAAGCTGCTGACGGTAATTTCGCCATAATCAGTATCTTCATAACTCTTACTTAGATTCGCGAATACAACTGGGCCTTCATCCGTTTCACCATCAGACTTTGAGAATAAATATCGCGGTCGTAAAGATAAATTCTGTCTGGCTTCAATCCTAGATATTCGCAAGCCTGCTTGTAGGTTGTAGTCATCCTCTTCAAAAAATGAGCTGAAGTTTGCGTCTATGGAATAATGATTTCTATGAAAAAGTGGGTAACGATATTCCAATCCATAAGATGTACTAGAGTCTTCGTTTAATCTATCTCGGTATTGGGTGCGTGCAATAAGATTTCCTTTGCTAAATGGAACGCTGGCGGAAATATTACCTTGTGTGAAGTCACTTGGAAGTATGCGTACGTCAATGTCTTCAATATCGTCATCAATGTTTGATTCTACTTGACGAAAATCCATGTTTATAGATATGTCTTTGTATCTAATCTGCCCAGACATCTGAAGACCCCATTCGCCATCAGCACCTATTAAGGCAGAGTTTTGTAAAATATATCCAGGGCCAAAGTATGCGATGCCACCTTGCAGCAGACTGTTGTCTTTTGAATGTAAAACTTCAGCTGATGCACCTAAATTATTTTTAAGACGATATGCAGTACCTACACGAATCAATTCACTATTAGATATTTCTGGCAAACTATCATCTGAGTTGTCTTTTTCTAATAAGCCTACTTCAAAATAGTGTAGTGGTTGATCCATGGGAGCTAGGATTGAAGATTTTACAAAAAAGTATTGCTCTTCACGCGTGCTTCCAGAGGAGTCGGTAATACGCAATGTGATGGGGTAGGACCCAGAGGGTAATCTCAAAGTATTGAGTTGTTGATTTCCAGTGTCGTATATACCGCCATCAATCAACTTATCTTCTCTAAATACTTCTACCTGACTCCGAGAATTTAGAAACAAAAATATTTCTGTTGCTTGTGAGTAATCTAAGTCGGAACGTGTGCGCGTAGAGCCATATAAACGTGCACCAAGCACATCAAGGGTGTTTGTGAATGAACTAAACTGAGTATCAGAGTTGTAATATCCCAATTCTTTAGCAATTCCTGAATTGTCGTTTAATAGTGATAAATTTTCTAAATTAAAATCACGAGCATCTGAGTAATCCCATTGTGTTCGCATTCTTGATTGCCCATGTGAGATTATATGATTTGCACCAGTGGTATAAGACGTGTTGCCATCTTCACCGCTAAAGCTGCTTGAGAAAGCGTTTACGGTAGAAAACTTTGTTGCGGTCACTTTAGGTAAAAATTTGTTTGAAACAATGCCTTGTGGTTGAAGTTGTAATTTATTCACAAAAACATACAAGTGGAAACGGCTCTCATCAAAAATTACACCTGCAATATTGGGTTCAATAATTCCACATTCTCTTTGCAGTTCAGACAGGCAAACTGCACTAGCATTTGTATCCAATTTTCCTGAGAGTGATTGGCTGATGGTTTCTGTATTTATTAAATATGGAATTAATAAGGCAACTTCTTCTGGGTACGTTAGCTCAATGCTATCGGGTGTATAAGTTGCTAGTGTGCTACCCATTTTTTCATTGCCGTAATAGACATCTACTTCAGTAGTTTGAGGTAGCACTAGATCTTCAAATCCGGCTGGAGGAGTGTCTTTTACTCGAATAGAGGGCTTATCTTCAGCTAGTAAAGGTATAGGAATTAATGTTGCGCACAAAAATAAGCTGGCAAGTAATAGCCAGTATCTATAAGTGACAGAGCGTTGCAGTGAAATCTGCATATGCAATGCGTGAAAGCTAAGAGCGTAAGATTACTTGTACGTTTTCACCGAATTTTTCGTGCCAATGCTCATTTGGTAATCGACAGCTTTGTTAAAAGGCAGGTCTACGGACCAACTGTTGCCTGGGTATAGACGTTTACCATTTAATCTTTTGCAATCTTCAGAGTCATTTGAGGCACCTTCTGGACATTGCTTGCCTTCGCGTAACAAAATATTTGTATTGCCTTTGTTCTCAAATGAAAGAGAGGTTTTGCTGCGTGTGGCTATCAAGTTTGGCTCAGGTGCGGCAGGTTGCATGAGTACAAGTACCTCATAGCCAACTAAAATTTTAACGCCAATTTGTTCTGCTTCTAAGTCGCCTATTACTGGTTTAAAGGTAACACGGTATACACGCTCTTTTTCTCCTAGTGGTTTCAATGAAACTAAGCGTACTAATTTTCTTCCTCCGGGAGGTACTACTAGTTTATTAGGTGTTACTAACAAGCCTGACTCGCGTGGATCAATAATACTCACACGTTGTTCACTTTCAGTACCGGGTTGCTCTACAACAGCAGGTGTGATTTCGATATACAAATTTTCTGAGCTTGGGTTCTCAACCTCAATATCTTTACGTAGAGGTTTGCCCGGCTCAAAGTGAATGATGGCTTCGCTTAAAACCATGTTTGCAGATAAGGGAGAAAAAGGTAATGCGAATAAAAAACATAACCATACAGATAATGGTAAGAAGGAGATGGTTTTCAGTGATGTAAGTTTTTGCAATTTTGTAAGCATGGGAATGGCGATCCTTAGTGATATTTTACTCATTATTTATATAACGTTTATATATTTAAGGATTAGAGTGTGTAATTGATTGAATTTCCAACAGAAATTGCTAAAAACGACTGTTTTCATGGCTGGCCGGAAATAGGCATTAAATTGCTATTTTAGCGTCTGTTTGATGTGCCATTGATCGTCATTTGTAGTTCTTTGGTCGGGGTATCAATGAGAGAAATGGCCATTCACAATTATTCATAAAGTACGCATATTTTTGCCATTTTTTGCCGTTAGGCTGTAAGTGATCACCAATAAAATAAATAGGAATTAAGATGATTTACGGATTACTAGCTCTTCTCATAATGATTGCGGTTTTCGTGGGTATTGGTTTCTTGATTTATTTGTTGGTCCGAAAAATTAAACAATCAAATACAAATGTTATGACCAATTTAGATAATTTAAGCTCAGAAAATACTGTGAATAAGAAGGTAAAAAATATGAATGATACATTGACGATCAGAGGCATAATTGTAGGTGTTTGTGCTATCGGGATGTTAATTCCATTAGTGATGATGCAAGGCGTTGTTGATGAGCGTAATGGGCTATATAGCAATGTACTGCATGATAGAGCCAATACTTGGGGTGGCCAACAACTGTTA
>JBGCDX010000041.1:0-11157 GCA_045105815.1 Gammaproteobacteria bacterium | reverse complement strand
AATTTTCAAGTTTTTGCATATGACAATACTAGTATATTTCCCCAGCTAGGAATTGTAGCGACATATGGATAGAAACGAAAAGGCGTGCATGTTGCGCTGCCTGCCATGCACGTCTTAGAGGTGGTTTTATTTATAAAAACGCTATATTTAAGGGCTTGTAGCCGAATCGCCCTCTTGAATAGATCTTGACGCTTCCATGATTAATGCATAGCTAACTTTCTCAAAGGTGCGAAATACCAATGCACGGCCAGCACTTTCTTCAGGTAATTCAACGTCAATTAATGAACCAGGTTTTTCAAACGGGTCCGCAACCACGCGACCGGCTTGGTTAATATCCAATACATGACCTTTTTCTATACCGTTGCGTTCACCAAGGCTCACTGTGATTACTTGAAATGAACCGACTTGGCTAATGGCGTCATACAAAGAGATTACATGACCATGAGTACCTTCAGGTGGCGCATGTGGCACAAATTCAGTATCTATTTCACCAAAATCTACCGGCAATAAACGATCGCCTCGTAATGCTTCGCGTTTGGTTTGAGTTAAGTCGAAGGTTGCTGGATCGCCCGATCGTATAATTTCCCCGTCACCCACTATAATGGCTTCAAAGCCAAGCAATTCCTCAGATTTTGGATCATAAAGTGCTTCACCTTTACGAAAAATGGTGTATTGGCCTTGTGGTTCACCATTAAATCCACGTGCATATACACGATCACCCGCACCAAAGGCTAATCTTTCCTCAATGGAACTTAATATATAGGGTGCTGCATCAAGCGTTTCTTCGCTTACGACTCGAGGACGAATAATGAATTGCTGGATAGCAGGAATGGCTATGCCGTAACTCTCATCATCTAAATCAGAGCTGCGGACTTTAGGTGAAAGCTTTGTGACGCGTGGGCCATCACCGACGGTTAAATAAGGTTTTCCTCCAACATAAAAAATAGATATTACATCGCCAGGATAAATTAGGTGCGGGTTGTTTATTTGTGGATTTAGATACCAAATTTCAGGCCAATACCATGGTTGAACTAAAAATCGGTTGGATAAGTCCCAAAGTGTATCTCCCTTTACCACGGTGTATTGTTCTGGGGCAGACGCCTTAAATTCAACATTATGTTGTTGAGGGTCTATGGGTAAATCTTCTAATCTTGGTTCACCCGATGCTGGTAATGCTTGAGATTCCGCAGCATCAATATCGACGTTAGGCTCACCTAGCTCAATATCGCTATCCGATGAGCTTCCATCACTGGTTTCAGGTGTTGTGGTGCAGGCGGCGATGAAGACTGTTAATAGGCCAGCAATAAGAAGTGTGAAAAATGTGCCGTGATAGTTGAATTTCCCCAGCATGATGATCCTTAATCCGTTGTTATTGACGATTTTTTGCTAAACTAGCTAGCAATACTTTATATATACTAGAGCATAACCCTATAAATAAAAGGGTATCTTGTATTTAAGCTTATATGGTAATACTAAATTAAATAATAACTATTGTGTAACTTAATGGCGCTAATAGAAATTTTACACTTTCCTGACCCACGATTAAGGAAAAAGGCAATTCCAGTCGATAAGGTGGATGATCAGATCCGACAAACGGTGAATGATATGTTTGAGACTATGTATGCCGCTCCAGGGATTGGCCTGGCCGCTACTCAGGTCAATATACAGAAACAAATCATCGTTATAGATGTATCTGAAGATAAATCTGAGCCTGTTTGTTTAATCAACCCCAAGATTATAGCCAAAGATGGTGAAGAAGAGATGCAGGAAGGGTGTTTGTCTGTGCCTGGAATTTTTGAAAATGTGCGCCGCGCTGAAAGCATTACCGTTCAGGCGTTGGATCAACAAGGCGTTGAATTTACACAAGATGCAGAAGGTTTGCTTGCGGTATGTATACAACATGAGATGGATCACTTGGACGGCAAGTTATTTGTTGATTATTTATCACCTCTAAAAATGCAACGAATTAAAAAGAAAATGCTAAAGATGAAAAAATTAGATGCATCTGAGCAAGATAGTGCTTCCCAGTCTGCCAACATTATTTGAAAGCATGATGTAATTTGACTGTGAAAACTACGCTTCTGGCGATGGGTTTTAACGATGTGTCCATACTTTCCTCAAGACCCTCAAAATTCTTTATAACTGCACAATTGATATGAGCAAAGTCTTAAATATTATTTTTGCAGGCACACCAGATTTTGCGGCTACAGCACTACAAGCCTGCATTGAGAGTAAACATCGAATAGTTGCAGTTTTTACTCAGCCAGATAGACCCGCGGGCCGCGGTAGAAAAATTAAATTCGGGCCCGTAAAACAACTTGCTGTGGATGCGGATATACCCGTATATCAACCGCTTCGTTTAGAACAAGAACAGTATTCTCTAATCAAAGATCTGCAAGCGGATGTAATGCTGGTAAGTGCATATGGGCTATTGTTACCTAAAGAAGTGTTAACTATTCCAAAGCTTGGCTGTATAAATATACATGCATCGTTATTACCGAAGTGGCGGGGTGCTGCACCTATTCAACGTTCAATAATAGCTGGTGACCGAAAGTCAGGCCTTAGTATTATGCAAATGGAAGAAGGGCTGGACACAGGTCCCGTTTTACAACAATTTGAATGTGATATTAAAGAAACTGATACGGGTTCAGTTTTACATGACCGACTTGCAAGCATGTCGGCATCTGAAATTGTTAATTGTTTAGAAAATCTTGAGGTGGGTAATTTATCACCGCACTTGCAAGATGAAAGCCAAGCTAGTTATGCGAAAAAACTTACCAAGCAAGAAACTAATATTGATTGGTATCAAACTGCAACAGAAATCGAACGCAAAATAAGAGCATTTAATGCTTGGCCGGTGACTTATACCTATCTACACCAACAACGCATTCGAATTTGGCAGGTGGATTTGAGCAATGAAGCTAGTGACAAACCCCCAGGTTCTATTGTGGTAAATGAAAAGAAAAGTATGGAAGTTGTAACAGGAAAAGGCGTTTTGAAAATACTTACTCTGCAATTAGCAGGAGGTAAAGTTATCAGCGCACAAGACTTTCTTAATGCCCATGATGCTAATGACTGTTGCTTTAGTTCAACCCCCACAGAAAATTCTGTAAATAATTCAGCTAAGTCTTCCGGGTGAATGCTTTGTTAACAAATAGAGTTAGGCTGGCTCTGCTGGCTATAACCATTATCATATTCATGAATATCTTTATGAGTACTTCGGCATGGTCGAAAACTAAAGCTATCAAAGTGAACTACCTAAATGTTACTGCATTAAACGACGAATTACGTTTAGATGCAGAGATCGCATACGAGTTAAATAGTGAAGTAAGAGAAGCATTAGTAAATGGGATACCTTTGTTATTTCAAGTTGAAGTACAAGTCGTTTCTTTGCAGAAATGGTTGTGGAATAAAGTAATTACTACTACGGTAAAAACACATTTACTTAAATATCATATTCTTAGTAAACAATACGTTTTAGAAAATCTTGAAACAGGTGATAGTGATAGTTTTCCTGACTTAGAGTCTGTATTGGTTCACCAAGGACGCGTTTCAGCAATGTACATTACGGAAGCTGATTATTTAAATGACCAAGAAAATTATGTTGTGCAACTACGTTCCCAGTTGCTTACTAGTAAATTACCGTTGCCTCTAAGAATGAAAAGTTATTTCTCGCCTAAGTGGCGTTTAAATAGCGGGTGGTATGAATGGCCGTTATAGAAAAACAAACGATTGTCCGCATATGGCCAATCATATTCTTATTCAGTTTGTTAATGGCATCCTTGTATTTGTTGGCGGACGCTACACGTAGTGAGACTAGTTTTGAAGAACTGCATTATTGGTTATTTCCGTTTAATGTTTTCTTGTTAGGTGTTTTTTTACTATTAATTATTGTCAATGTATACCGATTAGGTATGCAGGTGCTAAGACGTCAGCCTGGTTCGCGCTTAACGCTACGACTATTATTAATGTTTGTACTACTTGCGATGGTGCCCGTAGGCATTGTTTATACATTTTCGATGTGGCTTATTCAGGAAGGTGTAGATAGCTGGTTTGATGCTGATGTAGAAAAGGCTTTGCAAGATTCTGTGGATCTTAGTCGCTCCTCTCTTGATTTGCATATGCGACAGTTGCGTAAACAAACAGAGCCTATGGTAAGAGAATTATCGCGTACCACTTCTTTTGATGCGCCTCTAGTGATTAATGATTTAATGCGACGTAGTGGTGCGGCTGAGATTGTACTATTTACGCGGAGTGGAAATATAATTGCATCTGGGGGTGAAATCGGTGCGGCCGTTGTGCCTCGGCTGCCGGGTGAGACGGTAATGCGTTTAGTAAGCGAGGGCGAAACGTATGTGGGATTAGATCCCGCAAAAGATACAGGTTTGCATGTACGTCTTGTATTTCCTATGAATATATCTGGAGTGACCACACAAAGACGAATGGTGCAGGTTCTATATCCCATATCAGACCGCATTAGTAATTTAGCACTAAGTGTGCAAGAGGGATTTGGTAAATATAATGAATTGGTTTATTTGCGTACACCGCTTAAACAAAATTTTGCTTTAATCATAACGTTAGTATTGTTGTTAGGTATATTGTTTGCGGTATGGGCCGCATTTTATTCTGCAAGAAGACTCGTGGAGCCGATTAAAGATCTTGCACAAGGAACGAAAGCGGTAGCTGAAGGGGAATACCATAAAAAAATTCCTGTTGAACGTAATGATGACTTAGGAATGTTGGTGGCATCCTTTAACCAAATGACAGGACGCTTATCTTTAGCGCGTGATAAAGCCAAGTTAAGTCAACGCCTAATTGATAGCCAGCGCAACTATCTACAGACTATATTAGAAAACTTATCTTCTGGTGTTATTAGTCTTGATCCAAATCTAATTATAAAAACGGCTAACGTTACAGCATCGCAAATCTTGAACACTGATATTAATGAATATATCGGACGTGATGTCGCACAATTATCGATGGGGCACGAAAATCTAAAAAGCTTTTGTGATCAAGTTATACCTATGTTGCAAGGTAGTGATCAAAAATGGCAAACCGAAGTAAAGTTACTTGGGGGTGCACAAGGAAATAAGTTTCAAAGCAAAATTTTAATGTGTCGTGGCGTAAAGTTACCAGAAGAGCAAGAGCAAGGTGGTTTTGCTTTAGTGTTTGACGATATAACGCAGTTAATTAGTGCGCAACGAGATTCAGCTTGGGGTGAAGTGGCACGCCGTTTAGCACATGAAATTAAAAACCCATTAACGCCGATTCAATTATCAGCCGAACGATTACGCCGCAAAATTTTACCTGAACTTGCTCAACACGAAGGAAGTATCCTTGATCGTGCAACAACCACTATTGTTCAACAGGTTGAGTCGATGAAAGAAATGGTAAATGACTTTGCCGACTATGCACGCGCGCCGCAAATTGAAAAAACACCTTTAGATTTAAATAAACTAATTTATGAAGTTGTTGAATTGTATAAAAATAATGCTCATAACTTTGAAGTGATTATTTCGTTAGATGAATACCCACCACTAATTTTGGGTGATAACACCCGTTTACGTCAACTTATGCATAACTTAATAAAGAATGCATTCGAAGCGATGTTGGATGACCCTAAAGAACATGCACAAGTAAATATTACGACTCGATGCTTTGAGATAAGTGGCATTCCGTTTGCAAGTTTAGTGGTAGTAGATGATGGGCCAGGTTTCCCTGATGACCTGTTGGAAAGATTATTTGAGCCATATGTAACAACAAAAAATACAGGTAATGGTCTCGGTCTTGCGATTGTTAAAAAAATTGTAGAAGAGCATGGTGGAACCATACGTGCTGAAAATGCACCTGACAAAGGTGCGAGAATAAAAATTCGCATACCGTTAAGCATTGCAACATCCAATATTATTGATACAGATGGGCTAACTGCTCGTAGCCAAGGAGAAGATGCTGCATGAGTCAAGAAAGTATATTAGTCGTAGATGACGAGCCCGATATTAGAAATCTAGTTCAAGAAATTTTGATGGATGAGGGTTATAAGGTAAGTGTTGCAGAAAATACCACGGTTGCAAGAAAGCATGCTAGTAGTTCACAACCTGATTTAGTATTACTGGATATTTGGATGCCCGGAGAAGATGGCATTAGTTTGTTAAAGGATTGGCAAGATAGTGGCAGTATCGCTTGCCCAGTAGTGATGATGTCGGGACACGGAACCGTGGAAACAGCGATTGAAGCAACCCGCCTTGGTGCATACGATTTTATTGAAAAGCCATTAACTATGGCTAAATTATTGGTGAGTGTAAAACGAGCACTAGAGGCTGGTGTAAAAAATGTAGAATCATCACTTACAAATGATTCTATAGAAATGCCAATTGGCGCTAGTCTGCCTATTCAATCTCTGCGTGACCAAGCAAAGAAATTAGCTGCACATGATAATGTCTTATTAATTAAAGGCGAGTCTGGAGTGGGTAAGAAGGCATTTGCTAATTTTGTGCATTCGTTGAGTTCAAGAAGTACTAAGCGATTCATTACTCTTAATGAAGATAATTTTAATAGTCGTGAATCAGCCAAACAATTATTAGGAACAGAAGAAAATGAGGTGGTTACCCCAGGCATATTAGAATTATGTAAAGGTGGAACAGTTTTCATAAGCGATGTTGTAAAGCTCAATTCACAAGGCCAAAAGATATTGGCCCATCTGTTACAAAAGAAACAATACAGACGTGTTGGTGGAGGAAGTGCACATAAACTTGATGTTCGTGTAATGGCAGCAACGCAAGCAGATTTACAAGCTGATGTTAAGGCCGACCGGTTTGATGATGAATTATATTTCTTGCTAAATGTTGTGCCTGTTCGTATTCCAGCTTTACGTGAGCACTTACAAGATGTTCCTGAGCTACTGAGATATTACATTGATTATTATTGTTCGAAAGAAAACTATCCATACCGAAATTTTGCAATTGCAGCGCAAAATAAGCTGCTTCACTACACGTGGCCAGGAAATATTCGTGAGCTTAAGAACTTAGTCCAAAGATTACTCATTCTAAGTTCTTCTGATGAAGTGTCTGCCGAGGAAGTTGAAGATGCCATTCAAGAGCAAGGTGCTGAACAAGCAATTGGAGCAACTATAAATTCTTCTGAGCATGAAGAGCTTTACCAGCTTCCTCTTAGAGAAGCTCGTGAATCATTTGAGCGTAGTTACTTTGTATATCAGTTAAAACAGGTTGACGGCAATATTAGTAAATTATCTGAACGCGTTGGTTTGGAGCGTACTCATCTTTACCGCAAGCTTCGTGCATTAGGCATCAATACCAAAGAGGCTTCATAAACGTGCGTATAGAGAAAAGGGCTTGCAAGTCTTAATTAACCCGCCTATCCTGCGCCGCCAGTAAACAGCCCAATTTTGATGCTGGCTGGAGTAAATATTATATGAAAATCATAATCTTAGGTGCAGGGCAGGTAGGTGGATCTTTAGCACTTAGCTTAGCAAATGAAGATAACGATATAACGCTAGTGGATACTGAAGCTAGCGTGTTGCAAGGTATACAGGATCGGGCCGATTTGCGCACTATTGTCGGTGAGGCATCACATCCATCTGTGCTAGCTCAAGCAGGTGCTAAAGATGCTGATATGGTTGTTGCTCTTACTAACAGTGATGAAACCAATATGGTTGCATGCCAGGTAGCTTATACCTTATTCCACACCCCAACTAAGATAGCGCGTATTCGTGCAGTGGAGTATCTCACCTATAGTGATTTGTTTGTGCAAGAAGCGCTACCGGTAGACGTGTTAATCAGCCCTGAACATTTAATTTCGCAATATATCCAGCGTTTGATCGAGCACCCAGGATCTTTGCAAGTATTAGATTTTGCAGATGGCAAAGTTAAGCTTTTAGCCATGCGTGCTGAACTAAATGGCCCTCTGATTGGTAAAAGGATTGAAGAAATTTGGGAAGCAATGCCTGAAACCGAGGCCAAAGTGGTTGCCGTTTATCGCAATAATAAATCTATTACGTTGCATAATGAAGGTCATATACAAGCTGAAGATGAGGTATTTTTTCTTGCTTCATCATCCAATGCTACTTCTATAATTACGCAATTACGCGGTACTAATAAACCCTATAAACGAATTTTACTTGCCGGTGGAGGCAATATTGGACTTCATCTTGCTAAGTCTTTGGAAAACAAGTATCAAGTTAAAATTATCGAGCGTTACCCAGATCGTGCTAGCTATTTGTCGGAGTCATTAAATAAAACTATTGTGTTGCAAGGTGATGCGGCTGACCAAGATATGTTGCGTGAAGAGAACATTGAAAATATGGATGTTTTTTGTGCACTCACAAATGATGATGAGGCAAATATTCTTTCTGCAATGTTGGCAAAACGTCTAGGCGCCAATAAAGTAATGTCACTTATAAATCGTCCCAGTTATGTTGATTTAGTTGAAAGCGGGATGATTGATATTGCTATTTCTCCTCAGCAAGTGACTTTGGGTACCTTGCTTACACATGTGCGCAAAGGCGATATTGTTTCAGTGCACTCTTTACGTCGAGGTGCAGCTGAGGCAATAGAAGCTGTTGCACATGGCGACAAAAAAACGTCGAAAGTAGTAGGACGAAAAATAGAGCAAATTAACCTTCCAAGTGGCGCAACAATTGGCGCTATAGCACGAGGTGAGGAAGTTATTATGGCAGAAGCAGATATCATTATAGAATCTGAAGATCATGTGATTATCTTTTTAGCAGATAAGTCTGCCGTAAAAGATATTGAGCGGTTATTTCAAGTTAGCGCAACTTTTATATAGCTAGATTATTTACACTATTAGATATCTTGCGTTCTTAGATATTTTTTCAAAAATTTACACACAAGTACTTACATGCAAAAACAAATAATTCAGCGTGTTTTAGGTATTTTACTTGCGTGGTTTAGCTTTACTATGTTGCCGCCAATTTTGGTTGACTTCATTTATTCAGAAAATTCATATGCCCCTTTTGCGGTAGCATTTCTAATCACGTTGTTGACTGGTTTACTATTATGGTATCCGGTTCGTCATTCTAAAGATGATCTTCGGTTGCGTGATGGTTTTTTAATTGTTGTCTTGTTTTGGACTGTTCTAGGCCTTTTTGGTGCCCTTCCATTATGGTTAAGTAATTCTCTTTCTATAGGAATTACAGATGCTATTTTCGAATCTATTTCAGGTTTAACGACGACCGGTGCAACGGTAATTACTAACCTTGATGAGTTACCAAAGTCAATATTGTTTTACAGACAAGCACTACAGTGGTTGGGAGGCATGGGTATAATTGTTTTAGCCGTTGCAATTTTACCAATGTTGGGTGTGGGTGGTATGCAACTTTATCGTGCAGAAACACCAGGCCCAGTTAAAGACACTAAACTAACACCACGTATCAAAGAGACTGCAAAAGCACTTTGGTATATCTACTTATCATTAACGATTGCTTGTGCACTTGGTTACTGGTTAGCCGGTATGACTGTGTTTGATGCAATTGGTCATAGTTTTTCTACTGTGGCGATCGGTGGATTTTCTACTCATGATGAAAGCATTGGATATTTTCGTAGTGTGCCAATTGAAACAGTGTCGATTATCTTTATGCTTTTATCAGGATTAAATTTTGGATTGCATTTTATAACTTGGAAGTCACAGAGTCTGCGACATTATTTTCAAGATGCAGAATTTAAAACTTATTTCTTTGTAATTATTTCAATCACTATTATTACCGCTTTATTTTTACGCATAGGTGAAGTGTATTTAAGTATGGGAGATGCCTTTTCTAAAGCGATTTTTCATACCGTATCCATCGCAACCACAACAGGTTTTACAACTTCTCAATATCATTTTTGGCCTAGCTTTTTACCATTACTGCTTATTCTTACAAGCTTTATTGGCGGTTGTACAGGCTCTACTGGGGGCGGTATGAAGGTTATTCGTGTGTTATTACTCGTAAAACAAGGTATGCGAGAAATGATGCGCTTGATTCACCCTAATGCAAAAATCGCAGTAAAAATTGGATCGAAAGCTGTTGATGGCCGTATTATTGAAGCGGTTTGGGGTTTCTTTTCTGCTTATATCGGCGTATTTGTTGTGATGCTTTTACTATTAATGGCATCCGGTTTAGATCAAGTGACTGCATTTTCAGCTGTGGCGGCAACACTGAATAATTTAGGCCCAGGGCTTGGAGAAGTGGGTGCTAACTACACCAGTATTAATGATTTTAGCAAGTGGGTGCTGTGTTTAGGTATGTTGTTGGGTCGACTAGAAATTTTTACGTTGTTGGTAGTGCTTACTCCTGCATTCTGGCGCCGCTGATATAATTATGGTGGAACATAATGCTGAAAAGAAGTGGAATGATATTTATGCTGCTTGTGATCCATCTATGGTGCAACAAAAAACTAAAGCTGTATCTGTCTTGCAAGAGCATTCATATTTACTTCCTACATCAGGGCTAGCATTAGACCTCGCTTGTGGGTTGGGCGGAAATGCTCAATTTTTAGCTAGTTTTGGTTTGCAAACGCATGCATGGGACATTTCTGAAAATGCAATCACGCATTTACAATCATCGTGTAAAGAACAAGGCATATCATTAACAGCTGAGGTTAGAGACATAGTACAACAGCCGCCTATAGCTAATTCATTTGATGTTATTTGTGTCAGTTACTATTTAGAGAGACTTTTGACAAAAAATATTATTGAGGCATTAAAACCAAATGGATTGTTGTTTTATCAAACTTTCATAAATGAAAAAGTATCAGATAGTGGTCCTAGCAACCCATCGTATCGGTTGCAGCCTAATGAATTGTTAGCGCTTTTTTCATCACTCCATATTTTGGTATATCAAGAGAATGGAACGGTAGGTGATGTTAGGAAAGGCTTACGTGATACGGCATACCTAGTTGCCCAAAAGAGAGTAACGACTAATATAAATGATATCTAGAGAAAGATGGAATTATTTAATTTATATCCTGAAATAACGCCCTATCACGAATTTCAACTAAGTGTTTCAGAAATACACACATTGTGGGTTGAAGAGTGTGGCAATCCACAGGGTATACCGGTAGTTTTTTTGCATGGTGGCCCGGGCGCTGCATGTGAATCATTCCAACGTAGATTCTTTGACCCTAAGCGATACCGAATTATTTT
>JBGCDX010000040.1:0-28732 GCA_045105815.1 Gammaproteobacteria bacterium | reverse complement strand
ACCTTATTTGCCATGTTGCTGGTACCCCCGGTATTTCATACCTACATGAAGAAGCAATTAGCGAAGTGGGATGACGAGATGGCGTCTGAGGGCGAATTAAAGATCGCTGCACAGATGAATAAACAGGCCGGATACGTTTAACGTTTAGCAGACCTATAAACCCTTATCGCAGCTCATTTGTTACTTAAAATATATGTGCTGAGGTAAGGGTATTTTTCGTTAAAAAGCTATTAAAATATAAAAAAAAACGGCAAACTATAGCCATACAAAAAATAGAGATAACTTAGGAGTTCAGAGATGAAAGTAACTTATGATGCAGCTACATGTAGCCACGCTGGCGAGTGTGTTAAAGGCTCACCAAGTGTATTTAAAGTAGAAGACGGTCAATTTGTAATTGATACGGATGCGGCACCTGAAGCAGAGATTCGTGCAACCGTAGCTAAGTGCCCTTCTGGCGCTTTAAAAATTGAAGACTAGTTAATATATAGTTAGTTAAAGAATTTACTTTAATGAGTATTCGCTCTAAAGTTTATTTCAAAATAGTGGTTAAGAGTGCGATAACTGGCACTCTTAACGTATTCAAGATAATCCTAATGAAGATTGCCTGTTAGGGGGAGATATGATCGGAGATCAGTTAAGAACAAAAATGATTTTGAGTGGACACCCAAGTTGTCCAAACACTGGAAAGTGTTTGCAAACAGCTGGAGAGAAGGGTGTTGACGTTGAAACAATTCTAATAAACGGAATGGACGACAGTGATTTTCTAGCAAAATCTCCTTACGGTATTGGTCCGGTCTTGCAAGATATCGATTTTATTGTGTATGGAACCGCAGCAGTAATGTCGTATCTTGATGATAAGGGTTTTGGTCCGTCGTTGGTGCCACGTAATGGTGTGCATCGTGCAGTGATGTACCAGTGGGCAGGAATTGCCACTGAGAAAGTGCAAGCAATGATGGGTGATAGCCTTGATAAAGATGGCTTAGCCACTTTGTTTGATGGATTAGAAAATCAACTTAAGAATCCACCAAAAAAAGGTGACTTTATTTGTGGTGACTTTTCATTAGCAGATATTCACTGGGCATCATGTTGCAACTTGCTAGAACATAGTGGTGCAGGTGATTTAGTTAGCTCACGTCCTGGTGTAAATGCTTGGTACAGTAAAGTTAAATCTCATCCTTCTACTAGTAAGGAAAAACTTGAGCCTTTTACATGCTTGCCAACGGCAGGTGATGTAAGTTCAGGTACTTTGCGAGACATTTCTATTAACGTTTAAAAGAAATCTTCTTTTAAACATACATTAAGCGTTCTCAACACTGGAAAGGACGCCAGTGAGTAATTGATATCATGTTTGGATTATTTGGCGGTAATAAAGACTGGCAGGCTAAAGTCAATGGTGGTGAACACACCATTACGGTTAAGGCTGGTGATAACCTATTAAATGCAGCGTTATCGCAAGGCGTGCCATGGCCGCATGACTGTCGTGTAGGCAGTTGTAGTACTTGTCAGTGCACGCTTAAAAGTGGAAAAATCAAAGCGTTAACTGACTTCTCTTATGTATTGGATCAAGATCAGCTGAAGAGCGGTACTATATTAGCGTGTCAAACTAGACTTAAAAGTGATGTTGAAATTCAGGTTGAGCTTAGTGATGCACCTGCTGTAGCACTTAATTCCTATGAGGGTAAAATTTTAAGTGCACGTAACCTTACTCATGATATTAAAGAACTTGTGATTAAGTGCGATGGGAATATTGAGCATTCTGGAATGGCAGGTCAGTATTCAGAAATAACGATTGGAGCAATGGATGATCCTCGCTCTTATTCTTACGCGAAAGCACCTAAGCAGGAAAATCCTGGAGAGTTCACATTTTATGTGCGTTTAGTGCCAAATGGTAAATTTACTGAATGGCTATTCGCTGAAGATCGTGCAGGTGAGCCAGTTAAAGTAACGGGCCCATTTGGGCAGTTTTACCGTCGTGACGAAGATTCGACGATGGTGTGTGTAGCGGGTGGTAGTGGAATGAGTGCGATTAAAGCCATATTAGAAAGTTCTGCTGCAGAGCAAGTAAAGCGGAATTGTTTATATTTGTTTGGAGCACGTGCTCAGCAAGATTTATATTGCATGGATGAGTTGGCCGAAATTGGCAAGAAATGGAATAAAGATTATTCTTTTGAATTTGTGCCTGTATTAAGCGAAGAACCTGAAGGAAGTGGCTGGCAGGGCGCTACTGGTTTTGTAACCACTTATTTGAAGGAAGCCTATGTAGATACAGGTAAACTGTCTATGAGCAATGCTCAAGGCTATTTGTGTGGTCCTCCACCGATGATTGATGCAGCCATTGATGTAATGGTGGACCAAGGTTTGAATAAAGAGAACATATTCTTTGATAAGTTCTTGGATGCGAGTTCAATGCCCGGCGGGCGTTAAGATTTAGTTAATTATAGTATTTAGGAGTAAGACATGCGTACATTACAAGCAGTAGGAGTGATGGCCTTATGGACCATAGCTTTCTTGGGAATTATGAACTGGTTAAATGTTGGTGCACATAATCGAGAGTGGTATTGGGCGCTCGGTACTGCGTTAATGTTTATCGTTATGATCGTTGGTAATTTCTGGATCTTTTTTGCGATCGGTAAAGAAGAGCCTTGGGATTGGGTAAAAAATAAAGAAAGTGGTGCAGACGAATAAGCGTCTTTCATTTTCAATACTTGAATGAAACGGCTGTTTTTTAACGGCCGTTTTTAGTTTTATCAAATGTAAATTTATGACATGTAAACATGTTTGGTTTTAGGGATATTGTCTGCATTCCAGTGCTCAATCGACCAACTCCAGAGCTCGGTTAAGTCATTATTGTTGAGCATATCTTCTTCAAGTTCTGAATTATTCTGACCTAAGTCTTTGAGTATACGAAGAATAGTCTTGCAACGATCTTGCGTATTAACGGCTTTAGCACCTGTTTGTTTGCTTAATTTTTGTTGCTGACTATTTACAATAATCGGTACATGCAAAAAGTTTGGGGTAGGGAAATTGAGTAGCTGGCTTAGGTAAATTTGAATCGGTGTAAAAGCCAATAGATCGTATCCACGAACCACTTCAGTAATTTCTTGGTATGCATCATCTACTGTGACCGCAATGGCGTAACTGGGCAAATCAAACTTGCGGTAGAGAATGATATCACCAATTTCTTTGAGTAGATTATGCTGCTTTTCACCATAGGTACTATCGCTAAAACTGAGAATTCTATTGTCTACACGTAATCTCAAATTAAAATCAGTGCGGTTTGATAGATCTAGTTTCCTGTTTTCACAAGTTCCTGGGTAGCGCTTGCCTAACGCACTTTTTTGGACATCATTAACTAAATCTTTGCGTGAGCATGAGCATGCGTACACTTTGTCGTGCTGTATTAAGGTGTGTACTTGAGTGCGATATTGCTCATGACGAGTAGATTGATAAAGAGGCGTTTCATCCCATTCAAATTGAAAGTGTTCTAGGGTTTTGAGTATATTGGTAGCTGCACCAGGCACTTCTCGTGGAGGGTCGATGTCTTCAATTCGAAGTAACCACTTACCATTATTATGTTTGGCTTGAAGGTAACTCGCGGTGGCTGCGACTAATGAACCGTAGTGTAGAGGCCCGGAAGGGCTAGGAGCAAAGCGACCTACATAACGTTTAGATTTCACTAATTAAAAGTTATGAGAGGGTGATTCAAAGGTGGCTATCATAATGATTTATCCGAGCGATTTATCCGGATAAATATCTAAAATTAATTATTAAGAGAGCTAGGTAAATATCTGTTTTTCCTTGATTTCTTGCAGGGTTTTGCAGTCAATGCATTGTGTTGCAGTAGGCCGTGCTTCCAAGCGTTTAATGCCAATTTCTATACCGCAAGATTCGCAATAACCATAATCTTCTGAGTCGATAGTTGACAAGGTTTGATTAATTTTTCTTATCAATTTACTTTCACGATCACGTGTTCGAAGCTCTAGACTAAACTCTTCTTCTTGAGTGGCACGGTCTGCAGGGTCGGCAAATTGACTCGCGTCATTTTTCATCTGATCAACAGTGCGTTTGACTTCGTCAATTAATTCTTGTTTCCAGTGTAATAATATATTGCGAAAGTGCTCTAATTGAGCGTCACTCATATAACTTTCCCCACGATTCACTGTGTAGGGGGTAATACCTTCTACCGGTAATTCTACTGGCGAGCGCTTATTGAGTAGTTCTATTCGCTTTTGCTTCTTCTTTTCTTTTTCAGCCAGAGCTTGTTGCTCCTTAAGTTCGCTTTTAGTGGGTTTTTTCTCTGCAGGTGCTACAGCCTTAGTCTTGGGTGTCGCTTTTTTGGTTGCAGCTTTAGCTTTAGGCGCCGCTTTTTTTGCAGCTGCTTTTTTCTTAGGGGCAGCCTTTTTAGTGGCCGCTTTTTTCTTGGGTGCAGCCTTTTTCTTAACGACTGCTTTCTTTTTGGGTGCTGCTTTTTTGGTCGCCGCTTTTTTCTTGGGTGCCGCCTTTTTCTTAACTACCGCTTTCTTTTTGGGTGCCGCTTTTCTAGTCGCCACCTTTTTCTTAACGACCGCTTTCTTTTTAGGCGCAACTTTTTTAGTCGCAGCCTTTTTCTTAGGTGCGGCTTTTTTCTTGCTTTTGACTTTTTTAGCTGGCATGGAACACTCTTGTGAAAATGAAGCCCGCTTTTATGCCAGATAAGTCGGCTCCTGGCAAGCAATGGTTATCGGAGAGATAATTAGTATGTGCTATATATCGGGCGAGAATGGCTTATTGCTTGTCTTCTACCTTGGCTGACAGACTGCCCTGGGCTAATTGGATAGATATCTTTTCACCCTTATTAATCTGCTTACTATCGTGCAATATTTGTCCATTCGATGATTTGCTCGCAATCGCATAGCCGCGATTAAGGGTGCCTAATGGGCTAACAGCGTCTAAGGTTCTTTCCAAGGTATGCAGTATCTGCTGTTTGTGCTCTAGTTTTAGCTCAATGCTACGATTCATTTGTCTATGCAGGTCGATTAACTTGGTTTTGGCTTCGCGGATACGAGTACGAGGTGATTGGCTTTCAAACCTTAAAGATAGCTTGCTTAATTGATTGTCCTGGTCAGAAAACGTTAATTTAATAGCGCTCAGCGCGCGTCTCTGTAGTTCAGTCAGATATTCTTGTTTTCGCTGTATGGTCTGCTTGGGATGTAAAAATTCTAAGCGCTGAGTCATCCAGTCAATAGACTGGTGTAAGTTGCTAATGATATCGCGGAACAAATAAAGCAATGTGTTTTCATATTGCCCAAAGGATTCTAATAGCTCGTCTTGATGCGGGGTGATAAGTTCTGCCGCAGCAGAAGGTGTAGCTGCGCGTACATCAGCAACAAAATCTGCAATGGTGAAGTCAACTTCATGACCCACACCCGCAACCACTGGAATTTTTGATGCATAAATCGCTCGAGCAACTTCTTCCTCATTAAATGACCATAGGTCTTCAATCGAGCCACCGCCACGCGAAACAATAATCACATCACTGTCTTTGCGTTTATTGATGGCTGTCAAGGCTTCTACAATGGCTGCTGCAGAACTTTCACCTTGCACAGGGACCGCATAGATTCGAATGTTAAGTAGTGGGTAACGACGATGAAGAACACTAAGAATGTCGCGTATGGCGGCTCCAGTAGCTGAGGTGACAATGCTTACGATTTTTGGATACACGGGTAGCGGCAGTTTGTTGTCTGTGTCAAATAGACCTTCTTCGCTGAGTTTTAGCTTTAAGGCTTCATATTTACGCTGCAGAACCCCAACGCCCGCTTCTTCCATGTGCTCGATCGTGAGCTGGTATTCACCTCTTGGCTCATAGATGCCAACGCGCGCACGTACTAAAACTTGCATGCCATTTTCAGGTTGGAAAGCTAAGCCTCGATTCGAATTACGGAACATTGCGCAGCGAACCTGTGCTTGTTGGTCTTTTAAAGAAAAATAGATATGCCCAGAGGCGGGTCGTGCGACATTAGAGAGTTCGCCTTCTATCCACAATAATGGGAAGTTTTGTTGTAAAAGCTGCTTAACTTCTCGATTGAGTTGGTAAACGGAGTAGATTTGACGTTCTTCGAATTCCATTCCTATCTGCGGGGTATCCATATTGGCATGATACTAGATTCTTAAAACAAGTTTACCGCGTATTGTGCAATCACTATAATTGGCCGCCACTTTGGCACAGGACTGCACCATGCGAATCAAACAAGAAGCGCTTACTTTTGACGATGTTTCACTCGTTCCAGCTCACTCTAACGTTCTTCCGCGTGAGGTGGAGCTGAAGACGCAGCTCACGCGCGAAATCAGTCTTAACATGCCTTTGGTGTCCTCTGCGATGGATACCGTTACGGAAGCTCGCCTTGCGATTGCCATGGCACAAGAGGGTGGCTTTGGTGTTGTGCATAAGAATTTGTCGATTGAACAACAAGCCAGTGAAGTGAGTGCGGTTAAGAAATTTGAAAGTGGCGTGATCAAAGAACCGATTTGTGTAGAACCGAATACAAGTATTGGTGAAGTGCTGGAACTTACTCGCGAAAAAAATATATCTGGAGTACCGGTTGTTTCTGGCGAATCTTTAGTCGGTATTGTGACGAGTCGTGACTTACGCTTTGAAAAACGTCGTGATGAACCTGTATCAAAAATAATGACACCGCAAGACAGATTAGTCACGGTTAAAGAAGGTACAAGTAAAGGTGAAGTTAAAAAGTTATTACACGAACACCGTATTGAAAAAGTATTGGTAGTTAATAACGATTTTGAATTGCGTGGCTTAATAACAGTCAAAGACATTCAAAAATCTAAAGACTTCCCACTAGCATGCAAAGATCATGAAGGAAGGTTGCTAGTAGGTGCTGCGGTAGGTGTGGGTGCTGAAACGGATGAGCGTGTTACTGCGCTAGTTCAGGCCGGCGTAGATGTGATTGTTGTGGACACTGCGCATGGTCATTCGCAAGCTGTTTTAGATCGTGTTAGTTGGGTTAAGAAAAATTTCCCAGATGTGCAAGTTATTGGTGGCAACATTGCAACAGGTGAAGCTGCGTTAGATTTGGTAAAAGCAGGTGCAGATGCCGTTAAAGTAGGTATTGGCCCTGGGTCTATTTGCACCACGCGAATAGTTGCAGGGGTAGGTGTGCCACAAATAAGTGCAGTAGATAATGTGAATGAAATGATTAAAGGCCAAGTGCCCATCATTGCAGATGGTGGTATTCGTTATTCGGGTGATATTGCAAAAGCGGTTGTAGCAGGTGCGAATACAATTATGCTTGGTGGATTGTTTGCCGGTACTAAAGAAGCACCTGGTGAAGTTGAATTATACCAGGGTCGTTCATATAAAAGTTATCGTGGCATGGGTTCATTGTCTGCGATGCAACAAGGTTCGAGTGATCGATATTTCCAAGACAATGAAAGTAGTGCTGATAAGTTTGTGCCAGAAGGCATTGAAGGGCGTGTTCCATACAAAGGTACGGTTGTAAATATTATTCAACAACTTCTCGGCGGACTTCGCTCAAGTATGGGCTATGTTGGCTGTGGCACGATTGAAGATATGCGCACTAAGCCCGAGTTTGTGAAAATTTCTTCAGCGGGTAATCGAGAAAGTCATGTGCATGATGTAACTATTACGAAGGAAGCGCCTAATTATCACGTTGAATAAAAACCTTCGCGCACTATTACAAGTTGTAGCCCCATGAAAAATATTCATGCTGATAAAATATTGATCCTTGATTTTGGATCTCAATACACACAGCTAATTGCGCGACGTGTGCGCGAGCTTGGAACCTTTAGTGAAATATATCCTTGGGATATTAGCTTAGATAGAATCACAGCGTTCAACGCTAAAGGCATTATTCTATCTGGTGGTCCAGAGTCCGTAACGCTTGACGACACTCCTGTCGTTTCAAATGAATTATTAAGTTTAGGTGTTCCTGTGCTTGGAATTTGTTATGGCATGCAAGCTATCACAAGCCTAATGCAAGGTGAGGTTGAAGCGTCTAGTAAAAAAGAATTTGGTTATGCGCAAGTTAATGTGGAAAAAGGCAGCGAACTATTATCAGGGCTTTCTGATCATCCAGAAGAAAACGGGCAAGCCATTTTAGATGTTTGGATGTCGCATGGAGATCGTGTGGAAAGTTTGCCAAAAGGATTTGAAATAATTGCAAGTACAGAAAGCGCACCTATTGCTGCAATCGAGAATAAGCAGCAGAAGTTATACGGTTTGCAATTTCATCCTGAGGTTACACACACTAAGCAAGGTGAAAAAATATTGGGCCGGTTTATTCATGATATATGCGGCTGCAGTTCAGATTGGACTTCCGCAAATATTGTTCATGAGTCAATAGAAAACATAAAACAACAAGTCGGTAATGATCAAGTTATTCTTGGGTTATCTGGCGGTGTAGATTCTTCAGTGGTAGCTGCGTTATTGCATAAAGCTATTGGTGAACAGTTAACATGTATATTTGTAGATACAGGCTTGCTGCGTTTGCATGAAGGCGACCAAGTAATGGAAACGTTTGCAGAGCATATGGGCGTTAAGGTGATACGTGTGAATGCTGAGCAACATTATTTAGAAGAACTGCAGGGCGTTACAGATCCTGAGAAAAAACGCAAAATAATTGGCAACTTATTTATTAAGATTTTCGAAGATGAATCTTCAAAACTAAGTAATGCAAAATGGTTGGCACAGGGCACAATTTATCCAGATGTAATCGAATCGGCTGGTGCATCAACAGGCAAAGCACACTTAATTAAATCACATCATAACGTTGGCGGTTTGCCAGATGATATGAAACTAAAGTTAGTTGAGCCATTGCGAGAACTGTTTAAAGATGAAGTAAGAAAGATGGGTGAAGAATTAGGCTTGCCTGCCGAAATGATTTACCGGCATCCATTTCCTGGGCCAGGATTAGGTGTGCGCATTCTTGGTGCAGTGAAAAAAGAATTTGCTGACTTATTGAGACTTGCGGATGATATTTTTATTTCGGAGCTTAGAGCGTATGACTTATATGATGAGGTTTCGCAGGCGTTTGCTGTTTTCCTACCAGTTCGTTCAGTTGGGGTAATGGGTGATGGGCGCAGATATGATTACGTTATTGCGCTGCGAGCAGTAGAAACCATCGATTTTATGACTGCACGTTGGGCGCACCTTCCTTATGAATTTCTAGATCATGTGTCGCGACGCATAATTAATGAAATAGATGGGATTTCAAGAGTCACTTACGATATTTCTGGTAAACCACCTGCCACCATAGAGTGGGAGTGAAGGCTGTCTTTAAAACGACAGACACCTAGTCAAACCTTACTTCGAACTTGTCTGATAAATTCCAGTAATTAAATTACTGCGCGCGACAATTATTTTGTCAAATAATTTGTCGAAGCATTAAGTATGTTTTAGAAAATGTATAATAAAAATATTTGCTAATAGATTAAAAAATGACACTTTTATCATCTAACTTGCCGATCGTAACAATGCTGCCTTTTGTTGGAGCTATTTTTGCGGCATGGGCTTCAACTTTTAATCGTCTTGCATCTGCTTGGGTGGCGGCTACTGTAACGATACTCGGCATTGTATTTTTGGCTCCTTCTGTGTCAGAAGTTTTTGCTGGTGAGACGTTTATTCAGAGTTGGTCATGGATACCTGCAATGGGTTTGGAGTTTGCTTTTCGTCTTGACGGTTTGTCGTTATTGTTTGCCATACTTATTTTGGGTATTGGCCTGTTAGTAATTATTTACGCGCGTTACTACCTTGATGCAAAAGATTGTATGGGAAGATTTTTTGCGTATCTGTTGATCTTTATGGGTTCAATGCTTGGCATTGTGCTTTCAGAAAATATCATACAACTGCTAATTTTCTGGGAACTAACTTCGCTTTCTTCCTTTTTGTTGATTAGTTATTGGCAACATCGGAAAGATGCGCGTGAAGGCGCTTTGATGGCGCTAGTGATTACTGGTGGAGGAGGATTGGCTTTACTCGCGGGTTTACTATTACTGGGAAATATTGTTGGCAGTTATAACCTTAGTGATGTGCTTGCTGCAGGTGATTTGGTGCGCTCGCATGAATTGTATTTGCCTACCCTAATTCTTATCCTGATCGGTGCGTTCACTAAGTCAGCACAATTTCCTTTCCATTTCTGGTTGCCACATGCGATGGCGGCACCGACCCCAGTTTCGGCCTATTTGCACTCAGCGACGATGGTGAAAGCTGGGATTTTTCTTTTGGCACGATTTTTCCCGGTGTTGTCAGGCACACCTGAATGGACCTGGATAGTAGGCGGCGCAGGATTGATAACGCTGTTATTGGGTGCGTATATGGCCTTGTTTAAGCACGATATTAAAGGGTTACTTGCATACTCTACGATAAGTCATCTTGGATTAATTACTTTATTGTTTGGTTTTGGAACACACTTAGCCGCAGTTGCTGGCATTTTTCATATTATTAACCACGCAACTTTTAAAGCATCATTGTTTATGGTGGCAGGTATCATTGATCACGAAACGGGCTCACGTGATATGCGCAAGCTTAATGGACTGTTTAAGTATATGCCACATACTGCGGTGTTAGCGATCATTGCTTCGGCTGCAATGGCAGGTGTTCCCTTATTAAATGGCTTCTTAAGCAAAGAAATGTTTTTTGAGCAAACACTGACGGCCGTTTATGAGACCCCCTTGATGTTGGTCGTGCCTGTTTTGGTTACGCTGGCAGCAATTTTTGCAGTGGCATATTCATTACGTTTTATCCATGACGTATTTTTTAATGGCGAACCGATGGAGTTAGCTGAAAAACCTCATGGCCCACCACTTTTCATGAGAATCCCAGTCGATTTGTTAGTGCTTATTTGTTTGGCGGTTGGAATTATTCCAATGATTGTGGTCTCACCTATTTTAGCTGTGGCTGTGGCGGGCAGTTTGCAGACCGCACCACCGGAATACAGTCTGGCTATTTGGCATGGTTTTAATTTACCTTTGATGATGAGTGTTGTCGCGCTGGTGTTGGGTGTAGTGGTTTATATGTTCCGTGAACGTTTGTTCGCTTGGTATGAGCACAAGATCGCAGGCTTAGATGCACGTATAATTTATCATTTTATATTCGATCAAATTACAACGTTAGCTAAAAGTATTACGCGTTCTTTTGATAAAGGTTCTTTGCAGAATGCCATCGCTTGGATAATTGGTGCAGCCTTTATGTCGGGTGTGATTGGTTTCATGAGCGTTTCATCACCCGTGTTAGGTCAAAGAGAACTGTTGCCGGTTGATGGTGTAAGTATATTAGCGGCTGTAATTATTATTATTGCTAGCATCATGACCGTGATTTTACATAATGAAAGATTGATTGCGGTAATGATGGTTGGTGTTGCTGGTTTAATCGTTGCACTTATATTTGTTAAATTTTCAGCCCCAGATTTAGCGTTGACACAGTTATCAGTTGAAATCGTAACCATCGTATTATTATTGCTGGCACTATACTTTTTGCCGCAAACCAGTCCTAGAGAAATAGGTCGTCTACGTATCAGTCGTGATGTGCTCATATCTGTATTATCTGGTGTTGGCGTAATGGTTATGTCTATGGCAGTGATGACGCGATACTTCTCACCCATCTCAGATTTCTTCCTTGCTAATGCGGTTCCTGGTGGTGGTGGAACCAATGTTGTGAATGTTATCTTGGTTGATTTTCGTGGTACAGATACGTTGGGTGAAATTGTAGTGTTGGCATTAGCTGGCTTGGGCATTTACGCGATGTTACAAGGCTTAAAGTTGTATGCACCAGCGCGTGATGAAATGGGCTTGAACTGGAATGATGATCAGCATCCACAGATCATGCAAACTTTAACAAGGCTAGTATTCCCATTGATGTTAATGGTTGCAGTGTTCATTTTCATACGTGGTCATAACTTACCTGGTGGTGGATTTATCGCAGGTCTCATTGCAGCTGTCGCACTGATTGTTCAATATTTAGCAAATGGTATTTCGTGGACAGCTGCTCGTCTTAAAATCGATATGCATTGGGTGGTTGGTTTGGGTTTACTGCTTGCGACAGTGACGGGTTTAGTCTCTATGGGGTTGGGCTATCCTTTCCTTACGACAACATTTACGTATTTAACATGGCCTGTGGTCGGTAAGTTTGAAGTTGCCAGTGCCATTGCTTTTGATTTGGGTGTGTTTCTTGTGGTTGTGGGTGCAACAGTGATGAGTTTAGTGCAGTTAGGCAAATTAAGTGATGCCTCACATAATCAACAGCAGGAGGAGGAAGCACGGTAATGGAATGGTTGCTTGCTTTAGTGATTGGAGTGTTAACTGCAACTGGCGTATACCTAACGTTGCGCATGCGTACATTTCCAGTAGTGCTGGGTTTAACTCTGTTGGCTTATGGAGTTAATATCTTTTTGTTTGCAATGGGGCGTTTAACGGTCGGATATCCCGCAGTGATTGATTCAACAGCTGGCGCTTATAGTGATCCTTTGCCTCAAGCTTTAGTGTTGACAGCGATCGTGATTGCATTTGGTATGACAGCATTTTTAATTGTTTTAGCGCTTAAGGCGCACGGAGAGTTAGGAAATGATCATGTTGATGGCTTAGATCATGCAAAAGATGAATTACTGTTAGAACAAAGTAACTTAACAAATCAACCGCAACAGCATACGAATTCAATTTCGCAGGAGAATAAAGAATAATGCACTTAGCTGCATGGCCGGTATTTTTACCCTTAATAGCAGGATTCATTGTGCTATTTGCAAAAGCAAAAAATTTGTTGTGGCAGCGAGTAATCAATTTGCTGGCAGTCTCTGGTTTAATAATATTAAGTGTTGCCTTAATTAAAGAATCATCTACTGGTTCTCTTGACGTCTACTTGTTAGGTAACTGGGTGGCGCCTTTTGGTATTGTTTTGGTGCTTGATCAATTGTCGGCGTTAATGATTACGGTTACCTCTGTGCTTGCTTTAGCGGCATTGGTCTATGCTATTGCAACAGACACCGATGCGAAGGGCGATCATTTTCATGTCATGTTCTTGATACTTCTTTTTGGATTAAATGGTGCTTTTCTAACCGGTGACTTATTTAATCTTTTTGTATTTTTTGAAGTGTTACTGCTAGCTTCCTATGGTTTGTTATTGCACGGGGGTGGACGTCAACGTACCAAGGCTGGTTTGCATTACGTTATTATCAATATGGTAGGTGCGACATTGTTTTTGTTTGCGGTGGGTACGCTGTACGGAATTTTAGGTACGCTTAATATTGCAGATATGGCAGCTAAAGTAGCAGTATTGCCTGAACAAGATTTAGGGATCATCGCAGCCGCAGGATTATTGCTATTAGTCGTGTTTGGTATCAAGGCGGCGCTGTTCCCGTTGTACTTATGGATGCCGATTGCTTATAGCAACGCATCTGCCCCGGTGGCGGCTATGTTTGCCATTATGACCAAGGTAGGCCTATATGCCATTATTAGGGTGCACGGTACAGTGTTTGGTGAAGGTGCGGGAGAGTTGGCAAATTTTTATATCCCTTGGCTACTAGGCATGGGCATGTTCACTATTATGCTTGCGTCGTTCGGAGTAATGGCGGCCAAAAAATTGCGTGAGCAAGTTGCTTATCTGGTATTAGCTTCTGTTGCAGTCTTGCTCATTGCGGTGGGTGTAAATAATCACTTAGCGTTAAGCGCCAGTTTTTATTATCTTATTCATTCCACAGTGGTTGCTGGTGGACTATTTCTTTTGGCAGATATTATTACACGTGGTCGTGGTTCTTTTGATGATCGATTAGAGAGTGGCTTCGCGATACCGGGCGCAATTCTAATTGGCGTCTTATTCATGTTTGGTACTGTGGCGATAACAGGTATACCACCCTTGTCTGGATTTTTTGGCAAAATGCTTATTTTAAGTGCATCGCTCGATCATCAATGGTCTGGATTAATCTTAGGTGTTGTATTAGTGGCAAGTTTCTTAATGATTATCACTATGGCACGTACCGGTTCAATGTTGTTTTATAACGTACTTCCTGCCAATGAAGCGGATACTATTTCTACCGAAAATAAGTCAGCTGGTAATGATGTATCAAGTGTAGCTTACAGTGGCATTTCTACTCGTATCTCAACCATCGCTGTAATTTTCCTGTTTGCGATAAGCCCTTTGCTGGTATTGTTTGCGCAACCCATTACTGCTTTTACAGAATCAGCTGCTAAACAGCAGTTGAATAGTAAAAATTATATAGAGTCTGTGTTGTCAGAGCAGGCAGTAGAAGCAGAAAAAGAATAATGTTAAAAATGATTTTTAATAAAATGTTACCTCATCCTGTCCTCAGTTTAATCTTATGGATAATTTGGTTACTGCTTAATAATACCGTTGCAGCAGGGCATATCGTATTAGGGTTTGTGTTCGCGATCTTAATTCCATTATTGACGGCTAGCTTTCGGCCTGAAAAAGTACGAATTAAAGCTCCATTAACGCTATTAAAATATCTTGGCATAGTGATGTGGGATATTGTTATTGCTAACCTCATGGTTGCGAAATTAATAATGGGGCGTAATGATAAGTTAATGCCTGCTTTCTTTCATATTGAGTTAGATATTCAGACGCCACTAGGAATTAGTTTTTTGGCTAACACGATTTCATTGACCCCCGGTACGGTGTCTTGTGATCTTACAAAGGATTGTCGTTATTTATTAGTGCACGCATTACACGCTGAAAATTCGTCTGAAATCATAAAACATATTAAACAACGTTATGAAGCACCTCTCATAAAGGTATTTACATCATGTTAGAAACAGTCATACCAATTGCTTTTTCCTTGTTAGTTTTATCGGTGTTACTTGGTTTTATTAGATTAGTAAAAGGCCCAAGTGTACCTGATCGCATTCTGGCGCTGGATACACTTTATATTAATGCTATTGCGCTTGTGGTTTTATTGGGGATGCACTTGGACTCAGCACTATATTTTGAAGCGGCATTAATCATCGCTGTAATGGGCTTTGTTGGTACCATTGCTTTAAGTAAATACCTGTTACGTGGCGACATAATGGAATAGTTCGAGATGTGGACCCTAAATATTAAATTAGACATAAAAAAGCACCTGAAAAGAAGTGTAAAGTGATTAGACTCAAACGAAATGAATATGGCGGAGGCATAACGGTATGTTGGATTGGATCATAGCTGCCTTAGTGTTAATGGGTGCTTCCTTCACTCTTATAGGTTCGATTGGCTTATACAAGCTACCAGACTTTTATATGCGACTGCATGGTCCGACCAAAGCGTCGACACTAGGGGTAGGGTCGATTTTAATGGCCTCAGTGCTTTACTTTAGCTTTACCACTGAATCCATTAGTTTGCATGAAATTTTAGTGACAATATTTTTATTTATCACCGCACCGGTCAGTGCACATTTAATGGCAAAATCGGCATTACATATTAAATTAAAGCAAGTTGAACGCACACAGTCAGACCAAAAATAGTCGCGGTGCCATTTGCAATTAAATGACTGCTTGATAATTGAATGGATTTAAATGCTCTGTATTAAAGCAAAAATACCGGCAGCGATATGTGATATCGATGATGAGCTAAAAGCGATATATCACAGCAAAAATTCGGTGTGTATTTTTGTTTTTAAGACTCGTGAAGATAGAAATAAGTTTTTGGATAAAACGATCGGCATGAAGAAGCAGGCAAGAGAGCAATATTACAATTCATTCTATCAGTAAAAGTACTCATTATTGTTTTGATCGAAGATGAACCCTATATGTATGAAGCCCTTAAGCTGGCTCAACATGCAATGGAGCATGCGGAAGTACCGGTCGGTGCAGTCGTTGTTTTTGAGGGTGAGATTATTGGTAAAGGCTGGAATCAACCTATAGCAACTCATGATCCTAGTGGCCACGCAGAAATTATTGCCTTGCGTGATGCGGCTAATACGTTAGGCAATTACCGTCTTCCCAACACAAGCCTTTATGTAACGTTAGAGCCTTGTACGATGTGTGCAGGCGCCATTCTACATGCACGTATAAAACGCTTGGTATTTGGCGCCTACGATTCTAAAACTGGTGCAGCGGGTTCCATGTTTGACGTATTGGAAGATACGCGTCATAACCACTCAGTAGAGGTGCAGGGTGGTGTTTTAGAAGAATCAAGTGTGGAGTTGTTGCAAATGTTTTTTCGTCAACGAAGATAATCTTAGGTGATGGTTATTAACTAGTTTTGTGCAATCATTTCGTAGAGTTCGCCTTTACTTTCAAGCCATACGAGTAGATCAAAATAATTACGTATGTTTTGCACATATACTACAGGCTCTTTGCCTCGCGCATACCCATGGCGTGTTTTTTCATACCATTTTTTATTACTTAGCAGAGGTAGATACTTTCTAACATCCATCCATAAGTCAGGATTGTCGCCAGCATTCTGTGTGAGGATGCGTGCATCTTCCAAATGACCAAAGCCAACGTTGTAAGAGGCAAGTGCCATCCAAGTGCGATCGGGTTCTGCTATGCGCGCAGGTATTTTTTCATGCATAGCTAAAAAGTATTTTGTTCCACCGTTAACACTTTTGTGAGGATCTTCACGGTCACTTATATTAAGGTCGTTTGCAGTATCACGCGTGAGCATCATTAAACCTTTTACACCTGTCGGCGATACCGCATTGGAGTTCCATAAAGACTCTTGGTAACTGACTGCTGCAATAAAACGCCAATCCTGATCGTGTTCTATAGCGGCTTCTTTGAATAGGTTTTCATATTTTGGTAAACGTTCACGTACGTGCTTTAGAAAAGTATGGCTATCAATAGGTGTGATGTCATTTACATGGCCAAAATATTTTTCTCTTAAATGTGTAAGCGTGCCATCCGTTTCAATTACTGCAAAAAATTTGTTGACGGCTTTTTGTAAAGAATTGTCATCAGTCTTTTTTAATGCCCAAGCAAGTGGTTGTTCAGGGCCAAGATTAAAGCCGACTCTTAGGTTAGGGAAATATCGTCTTGTAATCGCGAGTTCATTTGAATCTGCAATGGTGTAATCAATTAAGCTATCAGAAGTTAATAGCATGAGTTCTTCGGAGGTCAGGTCAGGGTATTCTTTCCATTCCAATTCTGGGAAGAACTCCTTATGATCCAGAAGCATTTGAGCATGAGAGCTACCTTTCACGACCGCGATGCGTTTGCCGTACAAATCAACGATAGATTCAGGGCGTTTTTGGCCGCTTTTATAGGTGAATTGAGAGCTCACCTTCGTATATTCAGGGCCAAAATTCACATAGGCTTCACGCTGCTTAGTGTGGGTTATACCAGCAGCACCAAGGTGTGCGTCACCATTAACCACGCTGGGTAAAATTTGGTGGAATTCGTTTTTTACAACAATGTCTAATTTAGCACCTAAGTACGTTGTAAATTGTTGAGCAAGTTCGTACTCAAAACCGGTTGGGCCATTAGGTCCGATGTAATAAGTGGTCGGACTGTTACGAGTAATGATAGTTAATTTATTTTCACTTTTAATTTGATGCAATAAAGATGAGGAATAATGTTTATTTACAGCAACAAGAATTGCAGCGACTACGAATGCGAGCACTAGAACTTGTAACTTGTTAAATAAAGATTTCATGAAAAATAAATGCAATAAATATTTTGTTTAGGTTGCGCTTATGAATAGGAGCTCATAAGTGCTTCAAGTTAGGGTAAATATGTGAACTGTCATTTCGAGTACAAGTGTGCATGAATTAGCAAAAAAAATGTAACGAATAGCACGTAAATATGAAAATTAAATTAATATATTTGGTTAAGTTATCTACAAATAAAAATGATGAATTTATAGCGTTTAATTAAACAAAAGCGCTAAGTAACTATTCTTAAATGTTTTTCTTGTTTTGTTTCTAGGGAAGTAATAGATCCGTTGATTTAACTATACAAATTGAAATATGTGCGCCTATTTCACAATAGTTGGTTAAATTGCATTCACGCATTATTCGTTGCATTTAGTTAATTTGTGCAAGTGATAATGACAGTTAGGCTGCTTCTAACATCTATTGTTTAAATTTAAATGATTCAGCAATGTATAAATGTTTACAGAATATTGTTTTTTTATAACAGCGAAGTGTGCGATTTATTTGTCTTAAGTGTTTTAATAAATCAAGATGAGAGTCTTCTATTACAATAACGGGACGAGGGTTAATGTTGTTGAAAATGTAGAAGAGTATTAACTGCTTTATCAAATAAATAATTGAATTCTCCATTTACATATTTGCTTCCATCAAGGATATGTATGTAAACAATTAATTTAATTGATTGTTGTGGAGTTTGGTGTTTTTTTAATTGCTGACCAAGTGCTTAAGTAATGATTAAATAAAAATATTTCAGAGAGTTGATGATTTGACGCATAATTTCTCGTTGAATCATTTAGTTATGAAACCACATGAAAAATAGTAAATAAATGCATGTTAAACACACGTAAAGTGTTGTATTTTGTCTAATAACACCTATAAAAATATATGAATACATTGTTAATAGTTGTGAATACAAACTATTGCAAGGCAAATTCAAATACTAAATCGAGTAAATTCAATACACGTACCAGCAATACGCGTATTTAATATAATATTTTCTTCAGGTTGTGTTGAGAGATGGCTGCAAACAGAGATGATGTCGCAATAACTGCACTGGCAAATGCAAATTCGGATCAAGCGAATGCATTAGAGTTGGGTGATGGTGATGTATTGGATTTGCGAACTGCAAATGATTCCCAAGTTTTTAATGATCCAAAGAAGGTTTCTCAACAAACGTATCAAATTGGTGATTTGCTTGTTTCTTATTTGGAATACATTGGGGTTGAATATGTATTCGGTATTCCTGGTGGTTCAATCGAGCCTTTGTACAACGCATTATCACGGAGTGAAAAACGAGGTGGACCACGAGCAGTCGTTGCAAGACATGAAACCGGTGCAGCATTTATGGCGGATGGTTATGCACGAAATAGTGGTAACTTAGGTGTTTGTTGTGCAACAGCAGGGCCAGGCGCAACTAATTTAGTAACAGGTGTTGCTTCAGCATATGACAATCATTCCCCGTTACTGGTTATTACAGCACAGACATCGTTAGAAAACTTTGGTCGTAATGCGGCACAAGAGTCGGGTGATACTGGGATTAATACTGTCGCCATGTTTGAACCTTGTACGCACTACAACACATTAGTTTCTCATGTAAATCAGTTTGAACAAAAATTAGCATCAGCGATCATGACAGCGTTTCGTTCTCCAATGGGGCCAGCGCACTTAAGTATTCCTCTAGACGTGTTGAGAGCAACGAGTCCAGTAAATTATCCAACGAATGATTTGGCAAATTTGCTTTGGGCGCCTCAACCTGTAGATAACGATAGTGTAGACATACTTGCTAAAGAACTTTCTTCTTCCAATAAAGTTGTTTTCATTATTGGAGAGGGTTGTCTACAAGGTATTGGATCCATTTTAAATGTAGCGATGCGAGTCAATGCAAAAGTGGTAGCTACGCCGCATGCCAAAGGATTGGTTAGCCCATATCATCCGCTATTTTGCGGTGTGTTGGGGTTTGCGGGTCACGAAACTGCTATTGATGCCATTGATGATGAAGTGGATACCATAGTAGCGGTAGGAACCACATTAAGTGAAACCGCCAGTAATACGTGGGATCATAAAGTTTTAAATCAAAGGCTCATACACGTAGATTCGAGTGAAGCTAATTTAATGCACTCACCCATGGCGCGTTTACATGTAAGAGGTGATGTGGCAAAAGTATTTGAAGAAGTTGAGAAAAGTTTTGATATTAAAAAAATAACTACCTCTAATGATAGAGGCACAAACAAAAGTCAAATTAATGATCTTGATAATTCAGAATTAAAGCATTCATTTAAAGTGCTAGAGCAAGAAAAATGTTCTGATTTTAGTGTGCCAATTAAGCCGCAAGCATTGATGGCAACGTTGCCAAAAGTATTTCCACCGGTAACAAAATATTTATGTGATTCGGGTAATAGCATGGTGTGGTCCATTCATTACTTGCATCCGTATGATCGACGTGTTGCAGGTTCTAGAGATGAACATGGCGGTTTATTTTGGACTTGTCTAGAATTTGGTTCGATGGGGTGGGCAATAGGCTCATCAATAGGGACATCTTTGGCTAATAAAAATAGACCCGTAGTGTGTTTGACGGGTGATGGCTCCATGTTGATGTATGGAGGTGAAGTCACCACTGCGTTGCAAGAAAAGCTACCCGTATTTTTTATCATTTTGAATGACTCTGAATATGGCATGGTAAAACATGGTCAAAAATTAGGAGGCGGGGAACCCGTTGGTTTTGAGTTGCCCAAAATAGACTTTGTTAAATATGCAGAATCAATGGGTATGAAGGGAATATTGATTCAATCAATAGAAGAGTTAGAAGAATTGAATGTTAAAGAATTAATGCAACATGGCCCAGTTATTCTGGATGTGCGTATTGATAAAGATGAAGTGCCGCCTATAGCAAGCAGATTGAAAGCATTAGGCACACTTAAATAACGAACCTAAACTGCAGGTACTATAATTATAGTAATTCTAGATTGGTTGCGTCGACTTGTTCTGGTGTAGTTAGATAAATAGAAATAGTTAGCAATTCTTAGGTTCCCACAACAAGCGTTACAGCAAGCACCATTGAGTATGCCGTCAGAAGAAAAAAAACAAGAAGTCATACATACTAAAATCTGGAGAGAAGAACCAGAGCCAGATAATCCTTTTGCAGCGCAAAAATGTTTCTGTGCAGGATATGATGTATATGGAGATTTGTTGGGGAAAGTAAGTTGGATTGAATATCTATACCTGCTTTTTAAACTAGAAAAGCCAACCAAAGAACAAGCGCAGTTGCTTGAAACCATTGCAGTGGCTATCGCAAACCCTGGTATTCGTGATCATAGTGTGCGCGCAGCGATGAACGCGGGTGTAGGTGGGTCTACTTCAGCTTCCGCATTAATGGCAGCTCTTGCCGTTGGGGCCGGTCAATATGGTGGTGCGAGAGAAGTGTATTTGGTGATGCACCTCTGGGAACAATGCGGACAAAATTTAGATAAGTGGATTGAGACATTATCAAACCCAGATAAAGAAGATCGTGCAGATATTTGGTTGCCAATGGAGCATCCCCCAGGATTTGACCCAAATGGTGTCACGTGTCCAACCCCAATTTTGCAAATACTTTCAACGTTAGCTTCATTGTCTAAAGCGGATTCCAATTTACATTGGTTGGTTGAAAACAGATCTTGTTTAGAGAATGCTGTTGAAATACCACTAGCACTTTCTGGGGTTGTCGCAGCGGCATTTGCAGACCTAAAGTTTACGCAAGAACAAGGTGAGATGTTGTTTCTAATTCTAAGGTTGCCGGGTGCAAGCGTGCATTCTTTAGAACAAAGGAAATACGGCTGGAAAAAATATCCATTTTTTTTAGATAAAATTCGATTGGTTAATAATTAATAAACTATTGGTAAAAATTAGTCATGAGTTTAAAAGACATTTTGGATTCTGAGATTTGTTGGGAAACTGATATTGGTTTTTTGTTTCCAGGTGAGAGGGTGGATATAAGAGGAAAGGATTTATTTTCAGAATATTCTAATAAGCCATGGATGGAATTGTTATTGTTTGGAGTAACTGGAAGAGAATTCTCAGCTGAACAAATTCAATTATTCGAAGGTATTTGGAATATTTCTACAAGTTATCCTGATCCAAGAATATGGAATAATCGAGTTAGTGCTCTTGCGGGGTCTTATTGAAGTACAGGTTCTTTAGGTTTTGCAGCTGGCACAGCTGTGTCAGAAGCTGAAATATATGGTATGAAGCCAATTATTAAGTCATTTGATTTTTTAAGTGAAACCAACATCAGAGTAAAAAATGGTGAATCTCTCTCAAAATTGGTAAAAGAAGAGCTTAAGAAATATCGCGTTGTATCGGGATATGCACGTCCAATAATTAAAGAAGATGAAAGAATAAAACCGCTAACAGATTTAGCTCGTAAACTTGGCCTTGGTTCAGGTGAACATATAAAACTGGCCTTCGATATTGAAAAAACATTAATTTCTTTAGGATATAAGATGCATGCGAATATTGCATCGATAGCGGCAGGTTTGGTTGCTGACCAAGGTTTGACTGCAAGAGAATATTATTATTATCTTGTAAATTGTTTTTCAATTGGTATTTTGCTATGCCATTTTGATTCGTCTCGAAAGAAAGAGGGTTTGTTATTTCCTATTCGCTGCACGAAAGTGGTTTATCAAGGAAATTCTAATAGAGTATGGTAAACGATGCGTTAGTTTGGGATTTGATAGCAGGTCGAATTAGTTATTGTGCGGTAATAGTTGCACATGATTTAGGGTTATTCGAAAAACTTGCTGCCAGTTCTAAAACTTTGCCACATCTCTCGAAAGAAATGCACATAGAAGAGCGGCCAGTTGAGGCGTTATTGCTAATGTTGTTAAATCTGGAGTTGGTTGGTTTAGTTAATGGAAAATTTGAGTTGACTGATACTGCCAAGAAATATCTACTTAAAGAAAGTGAAACTTACTTTGGTGGAATGCTGGCATTGTCTAGTAAAAAAAATTGGTCAATAGAGCAGTTAAAAGATTCGGTGATTAATAATGTGCCACAAGTGTATGACGGCACTGACGTATTTGACACGCATTTTGATGACAGTGATAAATCAAAAATATTTACGAATGCTATGCACAGTGCAAGTATGTCTTCGGCTTTAGCGTGGCCAGAAAAAATAGATTTGTCTAACAAGAAAGTTTTTCTTGATATAGGGGGTGGCTCTGGTGCTCACGTAGTTGGAGTGTTACAAAAATGGCCTAACCTCAATGCCAAGTTACTTGATATTGCAAGTGTTACTGAATCAGCAAAGAAATTGTTATCAAAATATACTTTAGGTTCGCGTATTAAATATGTAGCTAATGATTTTTGGAAGTGTGAGTACCCAATCGCTGATGTGCATTTTTATTCACAAATTTTTCATGACTGGCGTGAAGAGAAGTGTATATTTTTAGCTAACAAAAGTTTTCATAGTCTTCCTAATAATGGAAAAATCATCATCCATGAAATGCTTTTTGATGACGATAAGTCTGGGCCATCAATGGCCTCTGCAGGCAACGTGGGTATGTTAGCGTGGACTGAAGGTAAGCAATATTCAGGTAATGAGATCAAAGGCATACTTGAATGTGCAGGTTTTAAAAATATAGTAATTACTCCAACGATTGGATATTGGAGTGTGGTAACCGGCTGCAAAAGTTAGATTCGTATTAATATTAATTAGCCCATGTTTGATTGTAAAAATCATCGTGAGCCAACCATCCTAAAAAAATAACCTTTTGTCTTAGACGCCCTTTGACCCGCGGTATCAATCTTCCGACACATATTGTCTATTATATTTCCGTAAGTCTTTAAACTAAGGTGTGTTAAAAAATTTTTTCGCTTGAGCGCGAGGTTAATGTTTGCTTGATAGGTTAAGCAAATATTTTCATGTGATAGGCAGGTGAAAATTTTCCATGTTAGACATAAGGAGTGTCATCATGAATGAATTTAAAAATTATGGAATATTGAAGGCAGTGGTTAGCCTTTCTTCATGCCTATTCATAACGTTATTTACAATTACTAATCTGCATGCGGATTATGACGATGAGGAAGCGCTGATTGAGCTTTACGGTGACGAAGAGATTATCAGTATTGCTACGGGTACAGCTCAACCGATTAGTCGTGCACCTGCGGTGGCCACCGTTATTTCGGCTAAAGTTATAAAAGAGATTGGCGCAACCGATATAGATGAAGCATTAGAAACGGTACCGGGCTTGCATGTTTCTCGAAGAGCTGCTGGTTATTTGCCTGTTTACTCTTTTCGAGGTGTTTTTGATCAAAATAATCCACAAGTACTGATGCTTGTAAACGGCATTTCAATAAATAATTTATTTGTTGGGGACCGTGGACAAGCATGGGGTGGCTTTCCAGTGGAATCCATATCACGCATTGAAGTAATACGTGGGCCTGGGTCTGCTTTGTATGGTGCAGATGCCTTTGCAGGAGTCATTAATATTATTACTAAGGATGGTTCAGAAATTGATGGTGTTGAATTTGGTTCGCGACTGGGTAGTTTTGATACTCGAGATGTGTGGGCCCTCTATGGTGGTGACGTAGCAGGTTTTGATGTGGCATTTTCTGTTGAATTTCGCGATACCGATGGGCAAGATGAAGATATTGATAGTGACGCAGCGACTGCACAAGGCACCTCTCTTGCGCCGGGTTCTGTAAATACCGGCACTGAAAATTTTGATACTCGTTTAAGTATTTCAAAAGACAATTGGAAATTTAGAACAGGCTTTCAACAACGTAGTAATTTCGAAACTGGCGCGGGTGTTGCTGAAGCGCTTGATCCTAACGGACAGTTTGAAAGCGATCGTTGGAATGTGGATTTAACTTATCATAATCCAAACTTTACTAATGCATGGGACGTAGCTGCACAAGTGAGTTACTTAAGTACCTCGCAAGAAGTCTCGGATAATCTTCTATTGTTTCCTCCAGGTTCTGTTTTATTTATTCCTGGTGTAGGTTTTTCGCCACCATTTGCAGATGGTGTAATCGGAAACCCTGAGGTCTGGGAAGAACATATTAGATATAACCTTACTGGTATTTTTACAGGGTTTGATCGCCATACGATTCGAACTGGGATTGGCTATACACATCAAGAAATTACTAAAGTGAAAGAGGAGAGTAATTTTAGCCCAATAGGGTTTGGCGTGTTAACCGATGTTAGTGATACACCTTTTGCATTTCTACCTGAGAAGCATCGCAATAATTCATTTGGATTCATTCAGGATGTTTGGCAGTTAAGCAATGACTGGGAGCTTACCGCGGGTTTGCGTTATGACGATTATAACGACTTTGGCGACACATTGAACCCAAGGTTAGCCTTAGTTTGGGCGGCGCGGCATGATTTAACCGCGAAACTTCTTTACGGCGAAGCCTTTCGTGCTCCATCTTTTGCTGAATTTAGAAATCAAAATAACCCTGTCGCAAACGGTAACTCAGAGTTAGACCCTGAAGAAATAGAAACATTGGAACTCGCATTTGATTATCGGCCTAAAGATAATTTAAAGCTTGGATTAAATCTTTTTCGCTATGAGTGGGATGACATTATTCGCTTTACGCCAGATTCTGCAACTTCTTTAACTGCGCAGAACATTGGTGAACAAGAAGGGTATGGTGTTGAATTTGAATTTGATTGGACAGTTAATCGAGAATTAAGTCTTCAAGGTAATTACGCATTTCAAGAGTCTGAAGATAAAGATTTAAATGAGAATTCTGGTAATGCACCGATGCATCAATTTTATGTTCGTGCGAATTGGGAGTTTTTGCCGGATTGGTATGTGTCTCCTCAATGGAATTTTGTTATAGACCGTGATCGTGTGGATGGAGATGCACGTAGCGATGTAGATGACTATGATATTTTTGATGTTACGTTACGAAGTCGTGCGTTTAGTAATAAATGGGAATTAGCCTTATCGGCGCGAAATTTATTTAATAAGCGCGCCTTTGAACCCAGTCAGAATGGATTGGCTGGTGCAGCGATACCGGGTGATTTGCCTCTGGCGAGGCGGAGTGTATGGGGGGAACTGAGATTTATTTATTAAACTAATTTAATTATAAAGGTATCTAAAAAATAATAAGTTTGAAATAAATTTAATGTTTAGAAATATACATTTCAGCAATTATTGCTCAATAAAATATTCTATAAAAAGAATAGTTTTATTGGTGAGCGTGTTTTTGTTGTTATTTTCCTTGTTCTGGTCTTTGCCCATATTTTCGGCAACCCCTTCTGTTGCGGTTATCTATCCTGAATTGCGTGCGCCTTTTAATAAGGTATTTGAAGATATCGCTGACGGTGTTGAAAAGAAAATCAATGGGCGCACAAAAAGATACGTATTGCCAAAAGATTATTCGCAGAAAGACTTAGATCTTTGGATTAAAAAGAATGATATCAAGGTGTGTGTGGCGTTGGGTGGTCGCGGTGAAAGAGCTGCGAATCAGTTTACACAAGATATTCCAATAGTATTAAGTGGTGTATTGCAACCTAAGCTAGATAAACATCCAGGAATTTCTTTGGCAGCATCTCCCGATAAGATGTTTTCAACATTGAAGCTTCAAAAGTTAAATGTAAAACAGGTTATTGTGGTTTATAACCCTAAAAAATCAGAATGGTTAATTCGAGAAGCACAGTCAGCTGCAAAAAAGCATGATCTAGAGTTAATAACCTATACCACTTCCAGTCTTTCTGAATCAGCAAAAATTTATCGCGATATATTCAATCGCTTAAGAATTAAAGATGCGGCTCTTTGGCTGCCACCAGATTCAACTTCAATGGATAATCGTGCATTGTTGTCTTTCGTGTTGGAGCAATCATGGAATAAAAATGTTGCTGTATTTTCAAGTAGTCCTACCCATGTAAGTAAAGGTGTTTTGTTTGCCATGTACCCTGATAACTTAAAACTGGGGCACAGTCTTGGTGCAGTGGCAATGAATGAGCTAAATGGTGGAAATAAGTTAAATGACTTAATTCCGGTTGAAGATTTAAAAACAGCATTTAATAAGCGTACCGCAGAACACTTGGGTATACGTATAACAAAAGAAAAATTACACAATTACGATGCTGTATTTCCATCTGAGTAAAATATAAAGAATTAATGATCAATCCAATTAAAATCGTTAAGCAGTTTTATACAAGTGGCTTTAAAGAGCAGCTTGTTACTGCTTTTTTGGTTGGTATCTTTATTACAGCTGCATTATCAACTTATTTAATTACCACGTTAACTTCAAACCAGGTTGAAGAAAAAGTTGAATCACAAGGTATTCAAATTACTCGAGATTTTGCGGAAAGAAATATACTGGCGTTGCTGTATTTAAGTGAAGAGAGTGCAAAAGATAATGTTGAATCGATTAAAAATTTCCAAGATGTAGAAGGGGTTGCAGTTTTTGATGTGCAGAAACAAGCATTAATTGAAGATGGTAAAAGCACGATCATTGAAAATGTTGAAAACTGGCCAAATGAAATTTCATTGGTTGCAGAAACCAACAATGCTTGGTTTTTTGTTTCACCAGTATTTGCGCGTGGAACAGACCCATCCATTGCTGAATTACCATTTTTAGAAGAAGTGCAAGAAAATGAATTGCTCGGTTATGTTCGTGTTTACATGGGTAAAGGAAGTTTGCATGCACTTGAGAAGAAAATTTTAAATATAACGATATTAATCACCTTGTTACTATCTGTAATTTTAGCGTTTGTTTTATTCTCAATTACCGATCGCTTGATTAAGCCCTTGAAAGAATTAGCCAGCTTTATGCACGATGCGGAAGATGGTGATATGACAGTTCGTTCTGCTTTGTGGGGGCCAAAAGATATTACGCAAATGCAGCATGCATTTAATACCATGATTAAATCGTTAGGTGATCGCGAAAGTAACCTTGAAACAGCACGTCAAGCAGCATTGCAATATGCGCATGCTAAAGGTGAATTTGCCGCTAATGTGAGTCATGAACTTCGTACACCATTGAATGGCATCATTGGGATGCTTGATATTCTTAAAGATACCGAGTTAGGGCCAAAGCAAAAAGAATATGTAACGGTCGCACAAGATTCTAGTGATGCGCTTCTAAACTTAATAGATGATGTGCTTAATTTCTCCAGAATGGAGTCAGGTAAAACGGTCATTGAGCATGAGCAGTTTAATTTACGGGAGTTGTTTGATGACATTATAGGTATTCTTACAGGTCAAGCTTCATCAAAGGATCTAGATTTAGCATACATAATTGGCAAAGATGTTCCTTCACATCTTAAAGGTGATATCAGTCGAATCCGTCAATTGCTCATTAACTTAGGCGGTAACGCAGTTAAGTTTACGGATCATGGTGAGATAGGATTTAAAGTTCACAATATAGAAAATGATAGTGGTTACTTAACATTACGATTTGAAGTGAGCGATACCGGTGTGGGCGTTTCTGAAGAAGCTCAAAAGAAAATATTTGAAGCTTTTCAACAAGAAGATGCATCAACCACTAAGAAGTTTGGTGGAACCGGCTTGGGTTTAGCCATTTGTAAGCAACTAGTTGAATCCATGCATGGTTTGATTGGTGTGGATAGTCACGGTGGCAATGGTAGTTCGTTCTGGTTTGAGATTCCATTTAAGGAAATGTCTACCAAAGCGAATGAGTTGGATAGTCGTCATTCAACCGCATCGGGGCTAAGAATTTTTGTAGTTGATGATAGCGATATGGTGCGAGGAAACTTGCAACAAACTTTTGAGGAATGGGGTGCATATGTTGTTTGTGCAAAAGACCCTGAAGAGGCTATTCATCTTCTTCGTGAAGCAAATGCCAAAAGCAGACCATTTGATGTTGGTTTTGTTGACGAGTCTATGGGTGATGTAAATGGTATTGACTTGATTCGAACGATTGCAAAGGATTCTAAAATTGCGCCAATGAAATTGGTATTGATGACGAATCAGTTTAACCCTGAGGCTTTCCTGGAGAGATTTGGGGAGATTGATTCATATGTTAAGAAACCATTACGTCAATCAACAGTATTTAACTGCATTTCTGACATGATCAACATGCCAGTACCTATTATTACTGATAAATCAAAAATTGCTCCAGGAGTGAAATCTATTCCTAACTTCAATGCCACGATTCTTGTGGTTGAAGATAACAATGCAAACCAACAAGTA
>JBGCDX010000039.1:0-60797 GCA_045105815.1 Gammaproteobacteria bacterium | reverse complement strand
GTAACGGTAAGCATGCGTGGTGGTGATGACAACGTTGTGGGATCTGATCAAAACGACAGCATCTCAGGCGGTGAAGGTGAAAATAAATTAGATGGCGGTGACGGTGATGATCGCATTTATAGTCACAAAGGTGGCACCGATGATATTAGTGGCGGTGCCGGTAACGATTACATCTATACCGACGGACAAGACAAGATAGATGGTGGTGAAGGTTCTGATCGTGTGTACACCTACGGTGAAGAAGACATCTCACTTAATATGGGTGAGGCGAATGTAGAAAGTGTTTATGCACAAACTGATGCGGATCATAAGATTGATGCGAGTACTTCCGATGAGCAAGTTGTTGTGCGTACTAAAGGTGGTGATGATGAAATCATAGGTAGTGATCACAATGATAATTTAGGTGGTGGTGCTGGAAACGATGTCATCGAAGGCGGTGATGGTAACGATCATTTATATGGCCAAGATGGTGATGACAAATTAATTGGTGGTGATGGTGATGATCGTTTATATGGTGAAAGTGGTGATGATATAATTGTTATTGGCGAAGGTAACGACAATGCTTACGGTGGTGATGGTAGTGATTTGTTTTTGCTAGATTCACTTGATGGTAATGATGTAATTCACGGCGGTACAGGTGAAGGTTGGACAGATGTTTTACAAATTGATGTTTCATCGAAAGAAGCGGGAGATGAAAATAACCCATGGAGTATCGAAGTAAATGGTGAAAGCGTTGAGTTTAGTATGGAAGATGGTGGTCTTGATATGGGTACAGATGCATCTGGTGTGATTTCATTTGCAGATGGTACAGAGGTAGTATTTGATGGGGTTGAGCAAATACAGTGGTAGTTTTAACATTGCAATTTGAATCAATGCCCTTTGTCTTTAAAAAAGTTGGTTTTATCAGTCAATTCTAGCAAGCAACTGATTTCTAAAGAGTTTCATTCTTTAGCCGTTACATATTCATAGATTTATATACAAGCTCATTCACAAGGTTGTGATGAGCTGTATGCGTATGAGTATTTATTAGGGAGCTAGAAAGTAAGAATGGATCAATTATCTATTTCAGAAAACACTTCTGTTAATGATTCAAACGAAAATAACCATAAAGTACCAACAGCTTGGAAGCGTTGGGACGTTTTACTTGCGTCATTGTTTATTAACCTTACGACACTTGCATTGCCGCTGGTTATTTTGCAAGTGTACGATCGTATTTTGCCTAATCAAGCGACAGATACCTTTTCGTTATTAGTGTTTGGATTACTAGTAGCCGCAGTTTTAGATGGTGTTTTACGTGTTGCTCGATCAGCAATTTTGACTTGGAAAGGTGTGCAGTATGAACATACCGAAAGTATTCACTCGATAGACAGAGTGGTACATGCTGATTTAGTTAAGTTTGAAAGTAACTCCATAGGATCTTACTTAGATAAGATGGAAGGATTAAAGAAGGTTCGTGAGTTTTACTCAGGTCAAAGTATTCTAATGTTAGTTGACCTTCCGTTTGTGTTGATATTTTTAAGCTTGATATTTTTATTTTCAGGAAAAATGGTATTAATTCCTGTGACAATAATCGCAATTTTTATTGTTGTCTCATATTTCACTGGTAAAAAATTAAAAATTGCTTTAGAGCAGAGATCATCTGCTGATGAGCGAAGACAAAATTTTTTAATAGAAACCTTGCAAGGTATTCATACAGTTAAAGCCATGGCAATGGAAGCGCTCATGCTTCGTAGATACGAAAGATTGCAAGCTCAATCTGCAGCAAGTGTTTATGAAGTAAGTAGAATAAATAGCTTGGTGTCTGGTCTAGGCGCAACTTTTTCACAAGTAGTAATGATTAGTTTTGTAGGTATTGGAAGTATATTTGTTGTTTCAGGTGAGTTAACTATAGGTGCATTAGCTGCAGGCACTATGCTTTCAGGGAGAGTGTTGCAACCTGCATTAAAGGCCATGGGTTTATGGACTCAACTTCAAGCGGTGCATATTGCAGGTGATAAAGTTAATGATATATTGACATTACCTCATGAAGCCTTAAAAGAAAACTCTCAACCAATTACACTAAATGGTGAGATTGAGCTTGATGATGTGCATTTCCAACATGAAGGTAGCAATATTGAATTGCTTTCAGGTGTTTCTATTCATATTAAGCCAGGTGAAGCAATAGGAATAATGGGTGCAAATGGTGTTGGTAAAACGACATTGATAAATCTAATTATGGGCTTTGTTAATCCAACGCAAGGCCAAGTAATGCTGAATGGAAAAGGCATACAAACATTAGATGGTTCATCTGTGCGTGCGCAGATAGCCTTAATGCCACAACAAGGCACAATTTATGACGGCACTATACTTGATAACTTAACATTGTTTAGGGAAGGCTATGCGGTAGATCAAGCTATTGAGCTCGCTGAAATATTTGGGTTAACAAAAGCGATTACAAAACTTCCTAATGGATTAGATACAAGGATTGGTGGTGCTAATGTTGATGCAATACCTGCAGGTGTTCGACAGCAGATAATTTTAGTGCGATCAATGATTGGTGATGTTTCTTATGGTCATCCAAAAATCGTTTTATTTGATGATGCAAATTCATGTTTAGATTTTGGTAATGAAGCACGTTTACAGAATTATTTGCAAGAAAACCGTAATGGATTAACGATGGTAATTATTTCTCATCGGCCATCGCTATTAAATATTTGTGATAGACATTTTAAATTAGGTGATGGGAAGCTTGAAAAAATCCAGTTCAAACCAAATAAAAAAGATGCTCCTACGTTAAATGCTAACCAAGCAATAAACGAATAGGTTAGAAAATGAGTGTAACCATAGAAGATATTAAAAAATTAACTGATGATGAACGCTTGCCAATGTCTGAGCGATTGTCTAATGCTATTAGAAATAAAACGTACTCTAAAATAGCAGAGCTTTCACCTTATGCTGCTTGCATAATGCCAATTCTTACTGAGTTAGGGTGGCGCTCATATAAACGAGAATTGATTGAATCGATCCCACATTTTTCCAATCAAATTGATTTGGTTGATTTGAGAAACATGTTAGTAACATTGGGTTATGAAAGTGATGAAAAAAGTACATCGATAGGGAAAATATGCCCAACACTTTTGCCTTGTTTGTTTGAGTCAGATGCTGGTGGTGTATATGTAATAAAAGAAAAATCTGAGGATTCAGCTACTTATTTTGATGCACATAAAAATAAGTATTTTACAGATAATATTCTAAAAGAAAAAGGCACTGCATATTACTTTACTGATATGCATCCAACGCATGCGATGACTGGGTTGGAGCAATCTAGTGAGCAATGGTTTTCTCAGGTACTAAAAAGATTTCGTAAGCTATTAAAGCATTTAGTAGCGATGACATTTATGTTAAATATTATCGCTATGTTTGTGCCACTTTTTATAATGGTTGTGTACGATAATGTAATTGGTGCAAGATCAACGCATAGTATTCCTTTTCTTATGGTAGGCATTTCTGTAGCACTTGCTTGTGAGTTAATATTTAGGTTAGTTAGGTCAAAAACATTAGGGCTATTAGCGGGTCGATTGGACTATATAATTGGTGTTGAGACATTTAAAAAAATAATGTCATTACCACCTACGCTAACAGAGCGTTCAACTGTTATTTCTCAGTTATCTCGTTTACGACAGTTTGAATCGATTAGAGATTTCTTTTCAGGTCCAAGTGCGACTTTATTCTTGGAACTGCCATTTGTGTTGTTATTTATTGTTTTGCTTACAATCTTAGGTGGAAGTATTGCACTAGTGCCAGTGGCGATGATAGGAATATATACAATTTTTGGATGGCTATGGTTTCCTAGTTTAAATAAAAAGTTAGTTCATGCAGGTCATGCACGTTCAGCTAGACAACGAATGTTAATGGAAACATTTTCTGGATTGCGTGAACTTAAAGCTTTGGGAGCTGAAGGTGCTTGGAAAGAATTATATCGAGAAGCATCTGGTGAAGCGATGACGCGGACGTTTAAGACTTCAACTAGCCATGCATTAATTAATAGTGTTGCTCAATCTCTAATGACGATTGCTGGTATATGTGTATTAGCACTTGGTACTTTGAAAGTTATGAATGGTGATATGACGATTGGTGCTCTTATTGCAGTAATGGCTTTAATTTGGAGGGTATTATCACCATTGCAAGGTGTCTGTTTGGCAATGTTGCAAATCGATCAAATTAAACAAAGCGTTCAACAATTGAATCAATTAATGCGTGTCCCTTCTGAACCTAATAGCTACAAAGCTGGTTTGATTATGCCGAAAATCACTGGCCAAATTAACTTTGATCGCGTTACTTTCAGGTATGCCCCGAATGAAGACCCAGCTTTGGTGGGCGCTACTTTTGCAATCAACCCAGGTGATTTTGTTGCCATAGTTGGTGGCAATGGTTCGGGTAAATCTACTGTGTTAAAGCTGGTGGCAGGAATGTATCGCGCTCAGGGTGGTTCATTAACCATTGATGATACTGATGTGCGTCAGATGAATGCTACTGACTTACGTCGAGTTATTGCGTATATGCCTCAAAAGCCAAGCTTATTTTATGGAACTATCGGGCAGAATATTCGTTTAAATCAACCGCTTGCAACAGATAAGCAATTAATTGTAGCTGCAGAGCAGGCCGGTATATTGCCCGCGATTAAGGATCTTCCTAAAGGCTTTGATACTTTAGTGGGTGATCACACTACATCTCGATTACCTTCCGGTCTTGTCAATGGTATTTGCTTAGCGCGTTCTTACGTTAGAAAGGCGCCAATATTTTTAATGGATGAGCCAGGAACTTCTTTAGATAAAATTACGGATCAGAATTTGATGGATCATTTAGAAACAATGCGTGGCAAACAAACTATTTTAATGGTGAGTCATCGACCTTCACATATACGGTTGGCGGATAAGGCAATCGTAATGGTTAACGGAATGGTCGCTCATGTGGGTACACCAGGTGAAGCAATCAAGTATTTAACGGAGATGAAGAAATGATAGAGGAAGATTTATCGTTATCCGATAAGGTTAAGTCAGAAGTTCCTAGAGCTCGTGCACGTTTTATAGCACAGTCTATTCAATTAGAAGAGTCAGACGCACCCGGTGTCGTTAGTATCGTGATCATGACAATTGCTTTTTTATGCGTTGCTATGGTTGTCTGGGCTTACGTAACTCCGGTAAATGAAGTGGCAGTAACTCAAGGTGAGGTTGTGCCAACAGGACATAATCACGTGGTTCAACATTTAGAAGGTGGAATTATAAAAGAAATATACGTAAATGATGGTGAAATAGTTAATGAAGGTGATGTATTAGTACGTATAGCGCCGACCTCTACTGAGTCAGATTTGCAACAAATAGAAGCACGTCATACTGTACTAGATCTTCAGTTGATTAGGTTGCATGCAATATTAAAAGAAGGTGAGCCAAACTTTGATAAATATAAAGATGAATACGCGGATTTGGTAGCAAGCGAAGTTAATATTTATAAAGCACAGTTAAAAAGTTATATATCACAGATTGATTTAGCGCAAACAAAGATAAAACAGCGTGAAGAAGAGCTAACGAGAGAGAAGATTAAAGCCAAGTATCTAAAACGTGAAACTAACGTTCTTAGGCAACAGGCGAATATGCGCAAGGGATTGGTTGAACAAGGTTTAGTATCAAATGCAGAGTATCTGGATAGGAAAGTAAATTTAGCAGAAACTGAGACACAATATCAGCAAACTTTGTCTAACATTTTAGTCTCAAATGAAGCAAAAGAAGAAGCGTATCAATCAGTTGTAGATGTTGAAAATAAGTTTTATGAGTCTATCAAGAAAGATATAGGAAAGGTGATGGGCGAAATGGCTGAGTTAGATAAGAATATTATTAAGCTTCAGGACCGTGTGAGTAGACTGGATATTACTGCACCTGTTTCTGGTATTGTGAAGGGCTTAGTGGTGAATTCTATTCAAAGTGTGATTAAGCCAGGTCAAGTAATAATGGAAATTATACCTGGTGATGATGTTTTAGTGGTTGAATCAAAAGTTACAACATCCGATATTGGGCATATAAATTTAGGTCAGAAGGCTGAAGTTAAAGTTAATAGTTATGATCCTCATCGATTTGGTACTATAATGGGTAAAGTACAAAAGATAAGTGCGTCGACTTTTTTAGATGAACAACATATTCCTTATTTTCAGGCAACAATTGCTTTAGATAAAAGTTATATTGGAGATGAAACGAATAAATATCGAATTATTCCTGGAATGACTGTACAAGCTGATATTAAAACTGGGGAAAAGTCAGTATTAGATTATCTATTGAAGCCTATTTATCGTGGTTTTCAGAATGCATTCCAGGAACGCTAAAAATATATAATATTGCTAATGCACAGTCTTATCTAAAGTATTGTGATCTTGTTTTTTGAACCAGTAATTTTCAATTGAAGCGACAATTTCCTTAAAGTCTTCAAAGTTATCTGGTTTAACAACATAAGAGTTAGCATGTAAGTCATAACTAGAAGTCATATCTGATTCTGCTGCAGAGCCAGATAAAATAATCACAGGAATAGCTTTTAAGGTTGAATTATTCTTAATTGATTCAAGCACTTCACGGCCATCAATCTTGGGCAAGCTTAAATCCAATAAAATTAGATCGGGAAGTGGTGAGGCATTATATTGGCCTTGTTGGCTGAGCATTCTTAATGCTTCATCACCGTCTTTTGCAACGCGGAGGTTGTACTTAAAATGAGTTGAGCGAAAAGCTTCTTTAGTTAACAGTACGTCACCTACATTATCTTCTATCAGTAAAATTTCAGCTGTTCTGTGCTTATCTATCATGCTGCTTTTCCTGTTTGAGTTATTAGGTTAGGAATTGAAACAAAAAAAGTACTTCCAGTGCCTTTTTCAGATTCAACCCACATCGTTCCACCCATTCTAGTAACAATTTTTTTGCATACTGCTAATCCAATACCGGTGCCTATATATTCATTCTTAGCATGCAGTCGTTTAAATGGTTCAAATACCTTCTCTTGGTATTCTGTTTCAATGCCAATGCCGTTGTCTGAAATACTGATTACGCACGAATCTTTTTGTTGATAAGCATTGACTTCAATTACAGCCTTGCTTCCTTCTGTTTGAAATTTAATAGCATTACTAACTAAATTTTGTAACAAGCTTATTATACTTGCTTTATTGGCTTGAATGGAGGGTAGATTGTTAACAATTATTTCAGGTTTAGCTTCACAAATTTGCTTTTCAAGATTGGTATATATGTTTTTTAATATATGATTTAGGTCAATGTTTTCAATTTTTTCGTTTTCTCTATTAGTGTGTGCATAGTCCAATAAGCCCTTAATTAAAATACGCATTTGGCTGGCAGATTTGGATAATATTTTCAAATAATCCAGGGCTGTACCGTCTAAATTTTTGCTGTAGTTGGCTTCTAAAAGACCCGTAAAGTTAGTAATCATTCGTAAAGGCTCTTGAAGGTCATGTGACGCAACATATGTAAAGCTTTCTAGCTCAGAGTTGGTGTTAGTAAGCTCTTCAACTGCATCTTCCAATCTACTTTCAGTTTCATGCAAGTAGTCTATGTACTGTGACCTCATCATTTCATTGCCAATCCATTGGGCTACTAATCTAATAAATGACTTTTCTTGCTCAGTAAAAGGCCTTAATTTAGTTTTATAATCAGAAAAACTAACTGTCCCATAAATTCTCCCATGTACATATAAGGGTGTGCCTATGTAACAATTAATTCCAGATTCCGTATGTTCAGGCAAGTAGTTTAGGGCTGAGTTTTTTATATCATGTATCGCTAACATGTCATTTTCTTTCACAGTATGAGAGCAAAATGTATCACTTAGAGCAAAAACTGTACCTGCATAGATTTGGTATTTTTTTGGTGATTTCAAATATTTAACCGATAAACAGTTTTCATTTACATTGCAAATAATTCCACAGTCTAAACCTAAATAATTAACGCCTTCTTCGAGTATGCAATTAATCTTTTTGTTGAGTGACAACGTTGCATCAGCGCTAAGTAAGTATAGAGAATTCATTAAGTGTTCATTTGCTTTACGATTAGATATATCTACATAATACCCGACCATGCGAATAGCTTTTCCTTCGTCATCGCGTACAGCTTGGCCGCGTACTCGCATCCAAATATAATCACCATTCTCGTGACGCAATCTACCTTCAACATCATATTCAGTATTAAATTTAAGGTGAGAAATAAGTGAAGCTTGGGCAGTTTCTCTATCATCTGGGTGTGTGCGTTCTTCAAACCAACCAATACTAGGTTTGATAATATTTTTGGCTATACCTAATACTTGCATTAAGCTAGATGAGTAATAAAGATCATTGGTAGCAATGTTCCAATCTACCAAGCCAACTTTAGTGCCCTGTAGTGCAAGATCATACCGTTCGGTGTTTTCACGCAGTGTTCTTTTCGATTCATATATATCTGTAAATAATTGATTGAGGGTTTTAGCTACAGATCCAATCTCATCATTTGTAGAAAATGCAATTGGTGAAAATTCTTTATTTATATCATTTTTATTTAAGGTTGAATTTATAATTTCTAAAGGTTGAAATATATATTTATTAGTCAAGAAATATACTAATCCAATCGCAAATATTGTTGTGAGTATTAAATAAATTGCAGTCTGTAGTATCTGTTCCTGAAGCAAGATGCGAGTTTTGTAAGTATTAAATACCACGCCAATGTGTGCTTTTGTGAATTGTCCATTGCTAAATTTATTCTCTAACCATATCGATGATATGGCCGTGTATTCATCATTGTTGGAATCAAAGCTGAATGATTGACTGCTTGTGTCATTGGAAAATATTTTATTTGTAGGTAAGCCAATTAATGCTGCTTTATTTGATGCAATCACAACGGGTGGCTCGTCAATTCTTACTATAATAAGCTTGATATCACGATTGGCTGCTAAAGTATTTATGCCTCTAATTAATTCTGGGGACTCTCCTGAGGTCTGAGCCATATAATCTACAATATCGATCACTTCTAGTGCGCGGGTATGTAAATTTTCAGAAAGATTATTGCTAAATATTTTATACATTAGAATGCAAATAGTGAGTATTGAGATAAAAAACACTAATAAAAACGATAAAATAATTCGCTTCTGTGAAGATGTTTTATATTTTTCAAAAGTTATGCTCATATTAATTTCATTAAATTATTTAATTAATTAGCGTATATAAATTCTGAATAATCTACTTTAGAAGTATCTAAGTGTTTAAAAACAATATCACCCGTTTTAACTAAGTTATCTTTTATAATGTCTTGGTTAAAATATTGATCTTGTTCGTCGATACCAACCAAGTTTATCAAGGACATTGAGTTCTTAAATTCTTGTATTGATATATGAAGTCGCTCAGTTAAAGTTTGATACGAAGATTCAGGATTTTCTTCTGCATATCTTAATGTTTCCCCCCATGCTTGTAAGAACGATTGTCTCAACTTCGGATTGTGCTTGAGTACATTTTTATTGATCGCAATTACATCTATTAATTTCCGTGGGATGAGTGAACTATCAAATAAGACGTTTATTTCAATTTGTTTTTTGATAGCTATTGAAACAGGGGGGTATGATGTTATCGCATCCACTTTTCCAGTTTTTAATGCTTTAGGTAGTTTGAGTAAACTCATAGGGATAATGATTACATCTGAATAGTCTATGTTATTGATTTCTAATGCCCGACTAACAAGATAGGCGCTCATGCTTCCTGCTTCAACACCAATTTTTTTGCCTTTAAGATCATTAATATTTTTCAAGTTTTTATTGCCTAGGATTTCATCAGCACCATTTGAGTAATCAATTACTGCTATAGGTTGGGCAATTTGCCCAGAGTATTTATAAGCCTCCAATACTTCTACTAGTGTTGCGGCCATTCCATCTACTTTCCCTCTTTCAAAAGCACGGCGAACTTCTGCTAGTGAGCTAAGTTCTACAAGCTCAATATTAAGACCGGCTTTTTTAAAAAATCCTTGTTTTTTAGCAATAAATAAATATTCAAAACCTGGCCATTCGGTAATTCCAATTCTAAGTGTTTCTTGTTTGCTCACATATGGGTTTGAAGATATGTAAACTAGTAGTATTAACATTGCAGCAATAGATAAAAACGAGATAATGTTTCTTTTGCTAGAGAAATTTTGTGACATGTGTGCAGTTTTATAATATGAATCTAAGAATAATATTAAATGCCAAATATTCGACGTTTAATAATTTAGTAAAGAAGATACCAGAAAAACTGAGCAGACTAGTGATAACAATTATAAATTTTTAAAGTAGTCAAATTTTTGACGTTTCAAGCTTACTTATAAAATTATAATTTTACTGAGATTGGTTAGAAGCTAACTTTTTGTGATTACATATTTATAATGTTTGGTTTACTTGAGCTTTAAATGTATTGGAAGAGCTTGGATTAGATATGATGAAGTTTGCGCCCGCATCTTTTGCTAAGTTATAAATATTTGTTGACGATTGTGTAACAACAAATCCGAATCTAACCATATTTTGAGAATCTCTTAACGCTTTAAGTAATGCTAAGCCACCCATTTCTGGCATATTCCAATCTGTAATTATTAAATCTAGTTTTTTGGTTTCTGATATTAAAAGAGCATCATCACTACAAGAGGCTTCAAAAAACTCATCAGCATTCATATCAGCTAATTTAATTGTCCACTTGATGATTTTGCGCATTGCCTGACTATCATCAACAATTAGGATTTTCATACAAACAGGCTCATTTTAATCTAGATACACATCAATTTTGTTGCTACTTCATGAGCTTGTATCGGCATATTTACTTGATTTTTAAGCATTTTTTGAAAATTCCTTGGATTTCAAATACTACTAAGTTCACCCGTCAGTAAAGCACCTAATTATTGGCTAATAGCTAAATATTTATATGTTTTGGCCGTTACTAACTATGTCGCAAGAGTCTATCTTCGCAGCAAATAAAAACATATATAAAACAGTAAGTTATAAAAATGTACTGGTTGAAAATTAGTTAAATAAGGAGCGTTTGTAAATGGATTTAGCCACTCTAATAGGCTTGGTGGGGGCTATGGCTGTGATTGTGTTAGCGATCGTCTTAGGGGGGTCAGCTGGGACCTTCATGAATGTACCATCACTGGCTGTTGTTATTGGGGGCACTTTTGCTGCTACCTTAACGCGAATTTCTTTAGGAGACTTTTTTGGTTCATTTAAGCTTGTTTTAACTACATTGCTTCATAAAGCGGTAAGCCTAACAAAACTTATTGAAGAAGCGGTTGCACTTGCTGATGTGGCCAGAAAAGAAGGTGTACTTGCACTAGAGGGTAAAGAAATCGGACATCCATTTTTAGAGCAAGGCATCAATTTATGTATTGACGGACATCCAACTGAGGTCGTTCAAAAAATGTTGGGTAAAGATATTAATCTTTCTATTGAGCGTCATGAAACGGGTAGAGAAATGTTTAAATCTATTGGTGATGCAGCGCCTGCGATGGGTATGATCGGCACGCTTATTGGATTAGTGCAGATGTTGTCTAACATGGATGACCCTAAGTCTATTGGCCCTGCAATGGCAGTTGCATTATTAACTACTCTTTATGGAGCAGTTATTGCGAATGCAGTAGCGCTTCCATTAGCGGATAAGTTAAAGAAGATTGCAATGGAAGAGCGACTTAGCAAAGATTTAATACTTGAATCAGTATCAGCAATTCAGGCAGGAACTAATCCAAGAGTTGTTGAGCAGATACTTGCCACTTATTTACCAAATAGTAAGCGTGATCAAGTAGGTGAATCGAGTCAAGAAAAAGAAGCTGCATAATTAAGGTTAAGTTATGTCTGATGCACCTCCAGCAAAAGCAGCAGAATCTTCCGGTTCCCCTGCATGGATGGCAACATTTGCAGACTTAATGTCATTGCTAATGTGTTTCTTTGTGCTGCTTCTATCATTCTCTGAAATGGATGTTAATAAATTTAAAGAATTATCTGGCTCTCTATCTAGAGCTTTTGGTGTGCAACGAGATGTACCTGCAAATGAGCTGCCTAAAGGCACAAGTGTGGTGACATCTGAATTCAGTCCAGGTAAACCTGATAATGAGACATTATTGAAAATAATGCGGCAACAAACTACGGATGAGAGCAAAGCTAACTTGGATTTTTCAAGTGGTGGAGAAGATGTAGATAAAAAACAGATTGCCAAAGAAATTTATAATGCAGCAGTAAAAAGAATGCAAGAAGAAGCAGAAAGAATTACTGAAGTATTAAAAAATGAAATTGATACGGGGACCGTTGAGGTTGATTGGACAGATCGTGAAATCATTATTCGTATTAGAGAGCGGGGCACGTTTTCATCAGGTGATGACCATATTGATGGTGCATTTGCCTTATTATTGAAAAAAATAGCTTCAGCACTAAAAGAAGTGGATGGAAATATTATAGTTTCTGGTCATACAGATAATCGGCCAATAAATACATCAAGGTTCCCGTCAAATTGGGTGCTGTCAGCAGCACGTGCTGCTGCGGTAGTGCATCATTTAGAGGCTAAGGAAGATATTCATGAAGATCGTCTGCAAATTCGAGCTTATGGTGACACTAAACCTATTTTTACTAATTACACAGAAGATAGTCGCTCTAAAAACAGACGTGTTGAAATTTCAATATTGGGAGATAAACATTTATTTTATGAATACGATGATGATGCACAAAATAGTGCTTCAAAAAATAATTAAATCTCATGGTCAATTGATATGGATGACATAAATCTATCACAAGAAAAAGACATGCATGCTGAAATTGAAAATCGGAGTGCGTTTAGAATAGATGATAATATTTTATTATCATTGCGTTTAATTCCAGATGATCAAATAAAAGAAGTATTAAAAAAATATCCTGAGAATAATTCAGAATTGCAATTATTGAATAATTTTACTGACACTTCTAAAGTGTTAACAGACCAGTTCGCATTAGTGCGTAGGCGTTATCCTGAGGTGGCCAAGTATTTAACTTTGCTAGACGATAAAATTAATACTTTAGCTAGAAGACAGTTTTCAGGATGCTCAATGATCCCTGATTTAAATTGGCATGAAGTTAATATAAGCGCTAGTGGTATTAGCTTTAGCTATGATGATCCTTTGGATATGGGGTCATATGTAGAATTAAGGCTGCAGCTTTCACAAATTTCCAACTACATATTAGCGTATGGAAAAATAGTGCGCTGTGAGCAAGCTGAGCAGTATGAGGGCCAATCTACAATAGGGCTTGAGTTCACGCATATCAATGCTGAAGATAGAGAGGCAATTCATGCTCATGTACGTGGTAAAGAGATCAAGCTCATTCGAGAAAAGAATTTTGCTTGATGTATTTGATCGCTCAAGTTGCCATTGAATTCAATAACTTATAATTTTTTTCATTAAAGAATATTCATCTACAGTCGATATATAAGGTATCTGAAACAGTATCGATATGAATATCAACATGGATGAAATATTACGACTGGGTAAAACCTGGATAAGCTATGGTCTTGAAATATCACAAGATCTATTTTCTATATTATTTCTGACTTTATTGGTTTGCTTGCCAATTTTATATATAAGCGATATCACTCAGTCAAAACATGCAGTAAGACGAAACTTTCCTGTTATCGGTCGCTTTCGATATTTTTTTGAACATGTCGGTGAATTTTTCAGACAATATTTCTTTTCTATGGACCGTGAAGAGATGCCATTTAATCGTGCGCAACGATCATGGGTGTATCGTGCTGCAAAAGATATTAGCAATACCATTGCTTTTGGTTCAACACGAGATTTGAAAAAAGTAGGAACCGTATTGTTTTCAAATTGCCCATACCCAACTTTGGGTGAAGATGCAGTGCCTGTGTCGGAACAAACCATTGGGCCAGATTGCAGAGTTCCATTTACAACAAAATCAATATTCAACATATCAGCCATGAGTTATGGTGCAATTTCTAAACCTGCTGTGCTGGCACTTGCAGAAGGAGCAAAAATTTCAGGTTGTTGGTTAAACACAGGTGAAGGTGGTCTTTCAAAATATCACTTGAGAAGTGGTTGTGACATTGTATTTCAAATTGGTACTGCAAAGTATGGTGTAAGGGACCCAATAAGTGGAAGATTAAGTGAATCTAAGTTGATTGAAATAGCTAACTACGACCAAGTAAAAATGTTTGAAATAAAACTTAGTCAAGGGGGTAAGCCTGGAAAAGGAGGCATACTACCAGGTGCAAAAGTAACTAAAGAAGTTGCTGGTATACGCGGTGTTCGTCAAGGTGAGGATTCAATAAGCCCTAATCGTCATCCAGAAATTAGTAATGATGAAGATTTATTAGAAATGATTGGATACATTCGTGAGATCACTGGGAAACCTGTTGGAATAAAGAGTGTTATTGGTTCTGAAGAATGGTTGGATAATTTATTTACCTTGATTGGTCAGCGTGGGAAGTTATATGCACCAGATTTTATAACCGTTGATAGTGCAGATGGAGGAACAGGTGCTGCACCTATGCCATTGCTCGATGATATGGGCTTGCCTTTGAATGAAAGTTTACCTATTTTAGTTAATAAACTTAAACAATATAATTTGTATGGCAGAGTGAAAGTGATTTCATCAGGTAAGTTAGTAACTCCTGCTGATGTAGCTTGGGCATTATGTTTGGGAGCTAATTTTGTTACTTCTGCGCGTGGTTTCATGTTTGCATTAGGATGTATTCAAGCTTTGCAATGTAATAAAGATACTTGCCCTACAGGAATTACTACACATAATAAAAGATTGCAACGTGGCTTAAATCCAAAAGTAAAGTCAGAAAGAGTTGCAAATTATGTTAAAAATATTGTTCATGAAGTTGGAATGATTGCGCACTCATGTGGTGTCAAGCATCCGCGTGAATTAGATAGGCGTCATGCGCGTGTAGTGCAATCTAATGGTTTATCTGTACCCCTTAATGTTATGTATCCAATAGAAAAAGTGATGCCTTTTAATGAGCGTAGGAACTTAGAAACACGTCCTTGGCCTGATAAAAAACAGTCTTCTGATGAAGATTTAGAAAATACAGTGATAAATATTCCTCTTAAGAAAATTAATGGGACAATTGATTAAGTAATATTATGGTTTCATCTGATTCTGATAATAAAGAACTTGAAAGTAAGTCTTCTGGTCTTCTTTCGGTACCTGCTGCATTTATTAAAAAATTATATGCAAACGGTGAATCCATGGCTGAAAACCAAGAGTCTAATGTTACTGAGACTATGCCTGAGTCTGAATCCGAGCTTGAATCCTATGAGGCTGATATTGATGATAGAGATGAAGATGTAAGAGATATGTCAAAATCATTGGTCAATATGATCAATGCTACACAATCAATATTTTATAATTCTGATGCATTTGGCTCGGTTAAAAATATGGCAAGTCAGATAACTGATTTGTCAGAGGCTAATGATGTTCTATTTTCGATAGTAAATGTAGTAAAAAAAGTAAGTAATAAATATGTAATTGAGCAGCAAGACAATGTTTTTGGACTGCCATTAGAGATTATTAAAAAATTCAAATTCTCAAAAAACTATCATGATAAAAGTAAATTATTGAGAAAGAAATGCGAGAATATAAGATCAGTTGCTGATTTAAATTCTAGTTTACAAGGTATCTATGAGTTGTTTTATATTGTATACCAGGACACGTATTCCGATAAAGAAGAATTGGAAAACTTCTTGTTTAATATTGGAGCACAAATTAGTCGTATTGGAGATAAATTACATAATGTCGCTGAAGAACAAGCATCAGATATTAAGCTTCAAGGCGAGCTGAATGAGCGAATGAGCAATACAGTTACACTTATCAATAACAATATTAGTTCTGAAAATGACTTAGTGTCATTGAAAAACATAGTTAAGGTCCAATTGGATGCATTGCAAGAAATTGTTGAAGAAGAAAGGCAAGTTGTTAAAGTTCAAGAGACACGAGTTAATGAGAATGTAAAAGTCCTTGTTAATCAAGTTAATGAGCTTAAGAAAGAAGCGCAAGAATTAAGAGATCGCGTGCAACTGGAAAAAGAGCATGCATTGCATGATCCTCTTACGGGTTTATATAATCGACAAGCATATAATGAAAAAATATCTGAAGTTATTTCAACAATAGAGAGTTATGATAATTTTTCATTGTTGATATGGGATATTGATCATTTCAAAAAATTTAATGATCAATATGGCCATGTTGTTGGAGATAAAGTACTCAAAACAGTTTCTGAGAAATTAAGTAAATTGCTTAAAAAAGATTATTTTTTAGCAAGATTTGGTGGCGAAGAGTTCGCAATGTTAGTGCCAGATTTAACAGTAGAGCTATCAAAGGAATTTGCAGATCATATAAGAATTGAGGTTTCCAATACTGTATTTATGGTCAAAGGCAAGCAGGTAAAAATAACAGTTTCTTGTGGAATTTCTAATATCCACCATAAAGACACCGCTCAATCTATATTTGAGCGAGCAGATAAAGCATTATATGCCGCAAAAGAAGATGGACGTAATCGAGTTAATATTTATGTAGCTGAATAAGTGTTAACGTAAAAATTTTCCATCAGCTACTTTAACTATATTTCTTCCTGAATTTTTAGCCAGTTTTAATGCATTGTATGCTCTTGCGTACAAAGACTCTACTGAATCGTCTGAATTTAACTCTGTAACACCTACACTCACTGTGGTGCGTACATTTTTATTTGCTTCACTATTTTCAAGTTCATGATTAGATATAGCTAATCTAATTCTATTCGCAATCATATTTGCATCTTGTGCTTGAGTGTTGCTTAAGATTAAAGAGAATTGGTCATATCCAAATCTATTTAAAATATCTGTATCCCTTAAAGTTTTCTGAATGGTTTCGTACACATGACGAATAATAAAGTCACCAAATAATTTCCCATTTTTATCTTTCAATGTCATAAAACGGTCAATATCTAGTAGAACTAGGCTTAAAGGTTTCTTCTCTCTAAGTGCTAGTTTTGCTTCCCTAGTTATTTGTCCTTCCATTAGACCCCAATTAGGTAGGCCTATATACGATTCACTTGATGATACAGTTAAGGCATTTTCATATTGGATAGCATTGCGCAAAGGAAATATTATTACTGAGACAAATTCATCTAAGTAATTTTTTTCATCTTCTGTTAAATCAACATCGCTATAGATTGTTATATTGCCCCATGTGTCATTATCTACATCTAAAAGATAACTGCATGAGCAATTAGTTTTTCTACCATGATGGATGTGTGTATAAAGTAATGGATACTCATACTCGATACCACATAAGTTCATTTCTGCTCTAAGGGACTCAAAGAACGTTTCAATGATCTGATTTATATTTAATGTGGTTTGTAGCTTTAATACTAACGCAGTAATAGATCGATTAATCGGCTTATTAGCTGTTATTGCAGTTGCAATTTCTAGCGCATGATTAGAGCTAGTGGTGAATCTTTCAACACTAGAGCTATTCATAAGTTCTCTCCTTAGAATAATGTTCTTACGTACTTATGCAGGTAAATGACACCTCTATATCACTTACTTAACCATCTGCTTAAAACATTATGTGGAAGATTAGCTAATGCTAATGTTAATCAGTTCAAATAAAATTTATATTAGTTATAAAATATATGACTATGTATTCGTTATGTTAACTATGTTTAGTTTCGGTTTAATTTATGAATAGAGTTAACATAATGCGTGTGATGTGAAACACATTATTAAGTAAATATTTTTACAAATATACTATTTGCGGCAAGAGTTACCTGTAAATGTAAACTAAATTTAGATATTACATGTAAATGTAAAGTGTAATTTAAGTAAATATACAGTGCATATTGAAAATATTTCAATACACAAAATATGTTATCTATATTGGATGAAAAGAATTAGACGGAAGCTAATTGTCTAGATATATGTGAATGCTTGGAATGACCACTGTCGTCATAAGTTTTTGTTTGTTGAGAGCCTGTTAATGAGTAAAGGGTATCAAGTGCGTTGTTAGTAGATTTTAGGCGGTTAGCAAGTAATATACTGTTTTCATCAGATAACTCTCGACAAAAATGAATTAAATCTAGTGATTCATTCCATTGTTGTATTTTTTTCTCGATACAAATCACATTCATCATCTTGAGTGATTCCTCAAGACTGTTGCTGTTTGATGTATTATTAAAATAGTTAGCAATAAAGTCAGATAAAGTTTGTATATATGTCAGCTTGTTCTGTGCAGACTGACTGATTTCGTCCGCACTACCTTTAATTAAGGTCTCTTGATCATGCTGTAATATCTCAACAAAAGCCTCTAGCTTTTTATTGAAGTGTGTAAGAAAGCCCTCAATAGTGGAGGTCGCATAGGGGTCATTATGCAGGCCCGTATTAATGCTGGGATCGGATGAACTCATAAACTACTTCAAGAGTTGTTCGATCTCAATAAGCTTGGTCGCGATATTCTCCGAATTTATATTGTAAGTTCCATCTTGTAACGCTTGTTTCACTGTCTCGACTTTCTGTCGATCAATAACTGGCTCCGATGCCAAGCTTTCTCTGATCTTATCTAGGGTTTGGGCGGAAGAAATGTCGACTTTGCCCGAGCTAGCGACATTAGCGGATTCATTTCCACTAACCTTTGAATTAGTATTGCTCGCACCCTTAGAAGTGTTTTGTAAGTTGCTACCGTTTATCGGCCCACTTATATTGTTAATTTTGTCTGTCATGGTCTCTATTCTCGTTTTCTCTAAGCTGCTTATCGGCTGTTTTTATATTAACTTTAGAACTTTAACTGATTTTTTTGTGATTTCTGTCAAAGAGTTACCAATACTAAGTGTCTACCGGAGACGTAGGCCTCAATTTCACGCTTAGAGCTAGTGTTTTTAACCCTAATTCGCTCACCTTTGCTCCCATCACTTAAGGCAACACCTGTTGCACGGACTTCAATTCCACCAGCTCTAGAGATAATAGTGATTCGGTCTCCACGCTTCACCATCTTTTGTGAATCTAACATGGTGTTGGTAAGTACATGATTTGATGGAATATTTCTTTTTATCTGCATTCCAGCAATAGGAGTGTCTGAAAGCAAATAACCCGAAGTTAGTCGTGTAATATCACGCTTTTCTTTACTAACCGAGCCTAAATCAAGTATTTGGTTACGGTTTAGGCCAGTATTCGATACCCATACACTCTTATATATATGTATATGTGCGCCAACAAAGATTTTCCAAGGCTTGTCGCCCGAGCACCTAACACCAACCGTTGTATTGCCAAAGCGCTTATTACCCATCGGCCAGAATGCCTTTAGTGGAGCGGAGCATTGGTGGAGTCGTAATCGTTTATCAAAATCTCGTACGCTAATCTCAGAGTCTTGACTATCTTGAGTTTCTGTTTCTAAGAAGCTTAAGACCGCTTTATGCAAACTTGCATGGCTTTGGATATTGGCATAGGCCGCACTCATGTTAATGAATGTTGCGAAGAGAGTTAGAGTTATGGTTAGTAAATATTTTTGCATAGCTAATTATCGTTATTAGTTAGTGTTAAGTGAACTCCATCTGTCCTAAATTTATATTCACTTTGAATATTGGTTAGTAACTTGATATTTATAATGCAAAATACATACCTAAAATATCTTTACGGTTTTACTTGTGAACAAGACTGTTGCCGAGATATTTTTGCCGTATTGCGGCAATACTTGCCGGGTCTATACTTATATTCATAGAAATATTTCCTTAATTAACATCAATTATAGTTTATTAAGAACTAATTAATGTTGGCATGGCATTTGCAATGTAAATAACATTATTAATTCAAAAAGATCATTGTGAGCATAATAGATAATCATTTTGGCATTAGTGCGCAATCTGTTTTAGCACGGTCAAAGCGTGCAGAAATATTAGCATCAAATATCATCAATGCTGATACGCCAAACTACAAAGCTAAAGATTTAGATTTTGCTTCTATTCTTAATTCTAATAAAAATGTTGGATCAATAAAACCTGTGTCTATCGTTACTAGTCATGGGAATCATATTTCCAGTAGTTCAACAGACTCATATGCATTACAAACAAAATACCGTATTCCTGAACATGCGTCATTAGATGGCAATACAGTAGATAGTCATGTTGAGAAAGGTAAGTTTGCTGAAAACGCAGTACGTTATCAGATTAGTTTAACGATGCTTAACAATAAAATTCAAGGTTTAATAAATAACTTGAAGGGCGAATAAAAATGTCACTATTTAATATATTTGATATCTCAGCAAGTGGTTTAAGTGCTCAAAATACACGTTTAAATACAGTTGCAAGTAATTTGGCAAATGCAGAATCAATATCGAGCACACCCGAAGATGCATATAGATCTAGACAACCAGTATTTGCAGCAGAGTTGCAAGGTCAGTTAAATGGTCCTAATGCTTCTGCTAGTGCTGGGTTGCGTACGGTTGGAATAGTAGAAAGCCAAGCTGAAAATGTTGCTCAATATCAACCTGGAAACCCATTGGCAAACGAAGAAGGTTATATATATTTGTCAAATGTGAATGTTATGGAAGAAATGACAAATATGATGTCAGCTAAAAGTAGCTATCAATCTAATATTGAAGTGTTAAACACATCTAAAGAATTATTGTTGCAAACATTACGTTTGGGCAGGTTATAAAAAAGGTAAATAAATATGCAAGCAATCTCATCAGATATTTTAAGTTTAATTAATTCACCTCAGACACAAGAATCTGGTTCAGATGATCTTGGGCAAGAAGATTTTCTAGAGCTTATGGTTACTCAATTACAGAATCAAGATCCATTTGAGCCTTTGCAGAGTGGAGAGTTTATAGGGCAGCTCGCAGAGTTTGGAACCGTATCAGGAATTGGAGAATTAAATAACTCAGTCAGTAATCTGGCAAGCTCATTACTTTCAAGTCAAACACTTGGTGCTACAAACTTGATTGGAAAGAATGCATTAATTCCATCAGATAGTTTGAATTTAAAAGATGGTGAGTCTGTTAAAGGGGCTATCGGTACCAGTTCTCCTACAAATAACGTAAACGTTAGTATTTTTGATGCAGCAGGAAACTTGGTGCAAAGCGTACCACTGGGAGTGGTTAATCAAGAATTACAAGATTTTGAATGGGATGGCACTGATGCTAGTGGTAATCAAGCTCCTGAAGGAGAGTACTTCTTCTCAGTTGTGGGCTCTCAAGGTGAGGAAAGTGTTTCTTTAGATACTTATGCATATAAGCAGATTGAAAGCATTTCACTCGGTGAAAGTTCAAGTTCAGTACGCTTGAATATAGAAAACGGTGGAGAATTAAATATATCTGAGATATTGAAAATTGAATAAAAAATCATGAAGTTAATTTTATTAATAAATAGGGAGAATTATTATGCCATTTGATATTGCACTTACAGGACTGAATGCAGCTCAAAACGATTTACAGGTTATTTCGAACAACATTGCCAATAGTGAAACAACAGGTTTTAAACGATCAAGGGCAGAGTTTGCAGATTTGTATGCAACTTCTGAATTTGGAACATCTAGTAATGCAATTGGTCAAGGTGTGCAAGTTGCAGCAATCACTCAACAGTTTACAGATGGCGATATTACTTTTACGGATAACTCATTAGACCTTGCGATTTCAGGCGGTGGTTTTTTTGTATTAGATGATGGCGGTGTGCAAACCTTCTCGCGTGCTGGCGCCTTCCAAGTAGATAATCTTGGAAATATTGTAAATACATCTGGGAATGGTTTAGTGGGGTTTCAGTCAGATGCAGCTGGAAATTTAACCGGTGCACAAGGACCACTTGCCATTAGTCGAGCAAACGTTGCACCAAATGTAACCAGCACGATAAATCTTGATGCTAATATTGATGCATCAGAACCGATTCTTCCCGCTTTCTTGGTGGGTGCAACGGGGCCAGATCCTGCTACTTATAACCATGCAGCTTCCTATACGGTATTTGATTCTTTGGGTGGTGAGCATGTGAGTACAAATTATTTCAGAAAGAATACTGCAACAGATTGGGAAGTATTTCAGTTTGTAGATAACACCCAAGTATCAGGTCCTGATACATTAACATTTGATGCGTTTGGTGCTTTAACAGCCATTAATGGTACTGCAGGTGCATCAACCGCTACTTCTGCAGCATTTGTACCGGGAGGTGTTGGCGCACCTACTACCTTCACAGTTGATTATGGAGATATCACTCAATTTGGTGGCGGCTTCGGTATCAGTGCAATCGATCAAAATGGTTTTTCAACCGGCCGTTTAAGTTCATTGGACTTTGATCAATCGGGAACCTTGTTTGCACGCTATACCAATGGTGAATCATTAGCCTTGGGACAAGTTGCTTTAGCTAACTTTGCTAATACACAAGGCTTACGTCCGGTAGGTAATTCATTATGGACAGAAAGTTTCGCTTCAGGTCAGCCGCTTATTGGTTCGCCTGGGTCTGCAGATTTGGGTTTAGTTCAATCAGGATCTCTAGAAGAGTCAAACGTGGATGTTACGGGTGAGTTGATTAGCCTTATTCAAACACAACGTAATTTTCAAGCGAATGCCCAGGTAATTAGTACGGCAGATACGATTACTCAAACCATTATTAATATTCGTTAATAAAAAATTAAGGATATAGATAGATTATGGATCGTGCATTGTATGTAGCAATGAATGGTGCGAAGCAAGTTCAGCTTCACCAGGCTACGAATACTAACAATCTTGCAAATGCGAGTACTACTGGTTTTCGTGCAGACTTTGATGCTTTTAATAGCCTGACTGTAGTGGGTCCGGGTTATGAAAGTAGAATCTATAATCAAGATGAACGTAGCGGTATAGATTTTAGTAGCGGTGCGATACAACAAACAGGTAGAGAACTAGATATCGCGGTTAGTGGAAACGGTTTTATTGAAGTGCAAGCGCCTGATGGAAGCAGTGCATATACAAGAGCTGGAGATTTACACACTACATCTGCAGGTTTATTGGAAACGGGAGCTGGCCATCCTGTGATGGGAAATGATGGCCCGATTGCGTTACCTCCGTTCGAAAAACTTGAAGTGGGTTCAGACGGGACTATTTCAATTCTTCCTGTAGGGCAAGAGGCTACCACTCTTGCCACGATTGATCGTATTAAATTGATCAATGCTGGGCCAGAGGATTTAGTAAAAGGTGAAGATGGGTTGTTAAGGGCGGTTCCCGGTGTGTCTCTTGAGGCGGACGCATCGGTAACTGTTACATCGGGTGTTTTGGAATCTAGTAATGTAAATACAGTATCTGAGTTGCTCGATATGATTGAATTGACACGAAATTTTGAAATGCATGTAAAGATGATGAAAGCCATTGAAGAAAATGACTCAGCAACAACTCAGTTGTTAAGAATTAATTAAATATATATTTAGGGAAAAAATATGAGTAGTACAGCGCTTTGGAATGCAAAAACAGGTTTAGATACACAGCAAACTAGAATAGCTGTGATTGCAAATAACTTGGCTAACGCTAATACAACTGGTTTTAAAAGTGATCGAGCCGTATTTGAGGATCTGTTTTATCAAACAGTAAGGCAGCCCGGTGCGCAGTCTTCACAAGACACTCAATTCCCAACCGGTTTACAGGTCGGAACAGGTGTTCGTTTGGTAGCTACAGAGAAGTTATTTACTCAAGGTAATTTAACTCGAACTGAAGGTTCATTAGATATGGCGATTCAAGGAAATGGCTTTTTTCAAATTCTACAGCCTGATGGCACCATTGGGTATACGCGGGATGGAACATTCACATTAGATTCTACAGGACAAATTGTAAATTCTAGCGGATATGTTCTGCAACCTTCGATAACCATTCCACCCAATGTTGTAAATATAACGGTTGGTGCGGACGGTACTGTATCGGCACAAGTTAGTGGTTCAGCAGCACCTACTCAAGTCGGCAATATTCAATTAGCAGATTTTGTAAACCCAACAGGTTTGCAAGCACGTGGAAGTAATTTACTTTTTGAAACAGCTGCATCAGGCACACCACAAATTGGCACACCAGGTGAAAATGGCTTGGGTGCACTTGACCAAGGTTCTTTGGAAACCTCCAATGTAAATATTGTTACTGAATTGATTAATATGATCGAGACGCAACGTGTATATGAAGTTAATTCGCGTGCAATAGAAACCATTAGCAGCATGATTGAGTTTGCTAACAATACAATCTAATTTGTTATAAAAATATGAAATACATAATCACTATATTGATATTGAGTTGGATTAATGCTGGGTGCTCTTCAGTTGGTGGTCTTAAAGATCCAGAGTACGCCCCTAGCGAAGCTATGATGCCAGAAGCAAAAGCAACTGTGGATGGTGCTATTTATGATCCATCTTCAAACTTATTTTTATTTGAAGATGTAAAAGCAAGGAGAGTGGGTGATTTGATTACCGTAGTACTTGAGGAAAGTATTAATGCATCTAAATCAGCTAGTACAGAAGCAGATAAAGATTCAACGATTGGTATTCCAGCTCCAACATTATTTGGAAAGAATAATCGTTTAAATGAAATTGTAAATGATATTGAGTCTGCGCAAGAATTCAATGGTGAAGGTGAGACTACGCAAGAAAATAGTATAGAGGGAAACATAACTGTAATGGTCCATCAAGTTTATTCAAATGGGTATTTGCTTGTTAAAGGTGAAAAACTAATAGAATTGAATGAAGGAAGTGAAGTGGTCAGAGTTTCAGGAATTGTTCGGCCATATGATGTTACAACTGACAATACCGTTCTTTCAAACCAGGTGGCTAATGCGCAGATTACTTATAAAGGTAAAGGGATTGTTAGTGATAGCAGTAAGCCGGGTTGGTTAACTAAATTTTTCTTTTCAGCGCTTTTACCATATTAAAAATTATGATGATAAAAAAATTAATTATATTTGGATTTACATTAACGTTATTTCTACTTGCTAATAATGTTTATGCGGAACGTATAAAAGATATTTCATCTTTTGCTGGTGTACGAACTAACCAGTTGCTTGGTTATGGATTGGTGGTGGGTTTGGATGGTACAGGTGATCAAACCTCACAAACACCTTTTACTATTCAAAGTTTAAAAAGTTTTTTAAAACAATATGGTGTAACCATTCCACCTGATATTAACCCACAATTAAAAAATGTGGCTGCGGTAACTGTGCATGCAGAGTTATCACCATTTACTAAACCTGGCCAAAATATTGATATAACGATCTCTTCATTGGGTAATGCTAAGAGCTTGCGTGGAGGGAGTCTGTTAATAACACCATTACGTGGTATCGATGGCCAAGTTTATGCCATTGCACAAGGTAACCTTGTTGTCGGTGGTTTAGGTGTGCAAGGGAGTGATGGCTCAAGTATTAGCATTAATATCCCTACCGCAGGACGCATTCCTAACGGTGCGACTGTTGAACGTTCTGTGCCTTCTCCCTTTGCTGAAAGTGAGGAATTATACTTAAATTTACATGCAGCTGACTTTACAACCGCTAGACGTGTTCAAAATCGAATTAATAAACACTTCAAACAAAATGTAGCTTATGCGGTAGATGCTGTGACCGTAAAAATTGACGCGCCATTTGGACAGGTTTCAAAGGTGGCATATGTGGCAGACATTGAAAACATTGAATTAATACCTGGTGAAGCTGCAGCTAAAGTAATTGTTAATTCTAGGACTGGTACGGTAGTGATTGGATCAAACGTAAGTGTTACGCCAGCCGCAGTCACGCATGGTAGCTTAGCGGTTACGATCACTTCAGATCCATTAGTGAGTCAGCCCAACGAATTTTCAGATGGTGAAACCGTTGTTGTCGATCGTACGAATATTGAAATAGAGCAAGAATCAAATCGGATGTTTGTATTTGGACCAGGAGTTACGCTTAACGAGATTGTTAATGCGGTTAATCAAGTGGGTGCAGCTCCAGGTGATTTGGTGGCTATTTTAGAAGCGCTTAAACAAGCAGGTTCGTTACGTGCTGAACTAGTGATTATATAATGAAGGTCCTGGTGCGATGGAATCGAGTATAAATGTAGTAAAAGGACTGAGTGATTACTTGAAGTCTACACAGCAAGGTGCAAACGAGCAGTCCGAAGAGATTGCCAAAGCCGCACAGAAATTTGAAGCTTTTTTTATTCAATCAATGCTTAAGAGCATGCGAACAGCCTCGTTGTCAACAGGGCTGCTTGATAGTGATAAATCAGATTTTTATCAAGAATGGCATGATCAACAATTGGCAACTGACCTTGCCTCACAAGAAACTTTTGCAGTGGCTAAATTACTTCGCGGACAGTTTATCGGTAATACAGATCCATCTATAGAGAGTTCGAGTTTGCAACCAGACGCATTGTTTCGCCGTAGTGCTTATTCATCTTCAGCCGTTTCCTCAGAAGGATCCACTCCTACTACAGTGGTAGCTTCGATTGAGGCACCTAAAATTAATGCTATAGATTCATTTAAAACTACTTTAAAACAATTAGTTACTAAAGAAATAGATGAAAATATTGAGATTACAAATAATAAGAACTTATCTATACCAGAGCAGTTTGTAACATTAGTTTACCCGCATGCAGAGCAGGCAGCTACAAAATTGAATGTATCTGCCGATGTATTAGTTGCAATAGCAGCACTAGAGACAGGCTGGGGTTTGCATACACCGCAAGCTAAATTAGGGAAAGATTCCTTTAATTATTTCGGTATTAAAGCAAACAATTGGCAAGGTCCAGAAGTTTCTAATGTCACAAAAGAATTTGATGGTGAAAAAATGATTAAAATTCAAGATAACTTTAGAGCTTATGATACACCCGCAGAGTCGTTTAACGATTTTGCAGAGTTTTTGCTGAGTAATCCTCGTTATCAAGATGCAATCAATAACCGTGCTGATGCAAATGTATTTGTTAATGAATTGCAAAAAGCGGGTTATGCAACAGATCCAAATTATGCAAAAAAGGTTAATTCGATCTTAAATGGTAGCATTTTGAATAATGCTATCCATTCATTAAATACATCAACATCAGCTAGTGAGACCACTGGCGACGTGGTTTCTAGTTTTGAAACCAATAAAACCCATTAAGATAAAGAGATAGTAACGTGGCAGATCCAGCAAGTGTAGCGATAACAGGATTGCAAGTATTTCAACGAGCACTTGCAACGACTGCGAATAATGTGGCCAATGTTGGTACAGAAGGGTATACACGTCAACGTGTAGACATTACAACGCGACCCTCACAAGCTTTTGGTGATGGGTTTTTTGGTAGCGGTTCAAAAGTTTCTGGCGTACAACGTATTGAAGATCAATTTCTCAATGCACGAGTGCAATCTAGTGCTTCGGATGTTGCACGTTTAGATTCATATCTTGGATTAATTCAGCGTGTAGAAAATCAAGTAGCGGGCTCTCAAGGTGGATTAGATAGTGCACTACAAAACTTTTTTAACAGTTTGCAAGATCTTTCAAATGATCCTGCATCAGTGCCAGCTCGCCAAGTAGTATTAAGTAACTCTGAAACATTGGTTGCTCGATTTAAAGACTTAGATTCAAGCTTTAATGATATTAATCAAGAAATAAACACACGCTTGAGAGGTGATGTTAATGATATTAATAGTCTGACATCTGGAATTGCAGATTTAAATAAAGCGGTAGTAGAAGCGAGGGCAGCATCATCTGCGGGTGGCGTGCCAAATGATTTAGTAGATCAAAGAAATGTATTGGTGGGACGCTTATCTGAACGTATTGCTGTCAATACAGTTGAACTTAGCGATGGTTCGCTTAATGTCTTTGTAGGTGGGGGTGAATCGGTTGTCATTGGAAACTTGTCAAGACAGTTAGTAGCACTCAATGATCCCACCAACCCTGGTGAATTAAGTGTAGGTGTAGAAGTTGGTGCAAGCTCGTTTGATATAACAGATAAAATTACGGGTGGGAGCTTAAGTGGTTTGTTGGATTTTAGATCAGAGCAGCTTGGTGAGATACGAAATCAAACCGGTCGTTTAGCGTTAGTGCTAGCTAACGAGTTTAATGGCCAGCATCAATCGGGTTTGGATACAAATGGTTCGTTGGGCGCACAATTTTTTGCAACGTCTCAACCGCAAACATTAGCGAGTCAAAATAACACAGGCGCTGCATCTGTAACCACATCCATTACTGACTTTAGTCAATTGACCAGTTCAGATTATGAATTAAGCTTTGATGGCAGTAATTATACGCTCACGCGTTTAAGCGATGGTGTGAATACGAGTGCAGCGACCGGTCCGCTAAATATTGATGGTATACAGGTAGATATTGCAGGTGCCGCAGTATCTGGTGATAGCTTTTTGGTTCAGCCAACAAGAAATGGCGCATCAGGCATTGATTTGTTACTTAATAATACAAGTCAGATAGCTGCTGCATCTCCAGTGCGTAGTTTGGAGAATACATCGAATATTGGCAGTGGTGTTATTACGGCTACCGAAGTTCTCGATGTAAATAATGCGGACTTTTTTGATACGGTTGAAATTCGATTTAATTCACCAGCATCAACGTTTGATATTGTAAATGTAACGGATGGTGCCACAGTTTCTGCAGGCGTAGCTTATACAGATAATGCAGACATTGATGTTAATGGCATACGTGTACAAATACAAAATCAACCTGAAGCGGGTGATGTTTTTACCATTGAGAGAAACACCGGAGGAGTGGGCGATAATAGTAATGTAGTGGCATTGCTTGGTTTGCAAACTTCACAAACGCTGGGTGGTACTGCAACTTTGCAAGAAGGTTATGGCTCGTTAGTAAGCCAAATCGGCACAGTGAGTAGACAAACTAGTATCAGTAGCCAAACACAACAAGCGTTATTTGATCAAGCAGTGCAAACAAGAGATAGTGTTTCTGGTGTAAATTTGGATGAAGAGGCGGTTGATCTAGTGAGATATCAACAAGCATATCAAGCAGCAGCACAAGTAATTTCTACTTCAAATACATTGTTTGATACCTTTTTAGCCGCAATACGATAGTAAATATATTATGACTAGAGTTACTACAGCTTATTTATTTCAAAAGACTGCGGTGGATATCGCTAAACAACAATTTGAAATTTCAGAAATTCAAAATCAAATTGGAACAGGTAAGCGCATCAATAAGCCTTCTGATGGGCCTGCAGAAACAGCGCGAATCATTGATTTGAATCAAGCTATTGGAAGTATTGATCAATTTCAACGTAATAGTATATTTGCTAATCAGCGCTTAGGTCTAGAGGACGCTACCTTATCCAGTGTGAATAATTCATTGCAACGCGTTAGAGATTTGGCTTTACAGGCGAATAGCGGTAGTCAAACAGGTGAAACACGCGCCATTATTCGAGCTGAAGTAGAGCAAAGACTGGAAGAAATTCTTGATTACGCTAATGCACGTGATGGGAATGGAAATTATTTGTTCTCAGGTTCTAAGAACCGTACGGAGCCATTTACGCAAACTGCAACAGGTGTAGAGTATAACGGCGATCAAAATCAACTTTCTCTAAAAGTTTCTGCCAATCGCAACATTGTGTCTTCTGAGTCTGGATACGATGTTTTTGTAAATATCAAGAATGGTAATGGTAATTTTGCAACCACATCAAATGCTACTAATGCAGGTGATGGGATTATAACGGCGGGATCTGTGATTGATAGCGCTGGTTTTCAAGCAAATGATTTTAGTATAACGTTTACATCGCCAACGATATTTGATGTCGTTAATAACACAACGGCTACTACAGTTTTAGCGGGTCAGAATTATGTTTCGGGTCAAGCGATTAATTTTAATGGTGCAGAAATCGTGATATCAGGTGAACCGCAAGCGGGTGATGAATTTCAATCGAATGCAAGTCGAAGACAAGATGTGTTTGCGACACTGCAGATTTTTATTGATGCGTTGGAGACTGATCCTTCAGATCCTGCTGATCAAGCACGTTATACTCAAGCATTAGATCGAACCATCGGTGATGTAGATAACGCATTGACCAATATACTTAATACTCGTACCTTTATTGGTACGCGACAAAATTCAATTGAGACCGCAAATATAGAAAATGAGGGTGCAAAAATTGAATTACAAACTACGCGTTCACAAATTGAAGACTTAGATTACGCACAAGCCATTACACAACTGCAATTACAACAAACCACTTTGCAGGCAATACAAGGTGCATTTTCACAAGTTCGTGGTCAAAGTTTATTTAACTTTCTTTAATTCTAAATTAAATTGACCCTTCGTCGGATAAAACTACTCTCTATAAGTTTTACCATTAAAGAAAATCAACTTGCTGCCATGTGTAGTTGATTGAATTTCTTACATTTTTTCACAAATATCCTTAAAGGATTTAAATCACACGCCGATAAGCTTAGCAGGACAACGTAGAGGCTTGGTTCTTTACGGTGTCGAAGTCTCTTAGAGATTTTGGACTTAATAAAGGATGAACTACTAAGGAGTAAGTAAAATGCCTCAAATTATTAACACAAACTTGTTTTCGTTGAATGCTCAACGAAACTTAAATACAACGCAAGGTTCGTTACAAACCTCATTGGAGCGTTTGTCTTCAGGTTTGCGAATTAACAGTGCAAGTGATGATGCTGCCGGTCTAGCGATTGCAGAACGATTTACTTCACAAATTCGTGGTCTGAACCAAGCTATTCGTAACTCAAATGATGGTATTTCGTTTTCACAAACCGCTGAAGGCGCGTTGTCAACGGCAACCGATGCATTACAGCGTGTTCGTGAGCTAGCCGTACAGTCTGCTAACGATACTAACTCATCTACTGACCGCCAAGCACTTAATAATGAAGTGCAGCAGTTAATTGCTGAAGTGAATCGTATTTCAAACAGCACACAATTTAACGGTCAAAACATTCTGGATGGTACTGCAAGTACATTAGTATTCCAGGTTGGTGCAAATCAAAACCAGACTATTAGCGTAGATGGTGTAGATGCACGTGGTTCTACTTTGGGTGCGAACGTTTCTGTAAGTGGATCTATTGAGCAGGCTCAAGTTGATGCTTCCGTGGCAGCAAATGATTTAACTGTACAAGGTGTTGCAGTGGATTTTTCTGGCTTGGCTGCAGGAGCAACCACTACACAGCTTGCCAATGCTATTAATAATGTGACAGCTACTTCTGGTGTTTCAGCTCAGGTTAATACTACGGTTACTACTGGACCATTGGTTAACGCTGCGGGCGCTGCAAATATTAATGGTGTTTCATTGACGCTTGCGGGTGATGCTACGGATCTTGATACCATTAACAATTTCTCAGCACAAACTGGTGTTACTGCTTCAGGTACCACTGGAGCGATTGTGTTAAGTAACACTAACGGTTCTACCATTGAAATTGATAATGGCGTGGGATTAGGTGGTGCTGCACAAACGGTTCAGGCCGGTATTACACTTTCATCTGAGGTGGGTACTCCAGCGGTAGTGGGTGGTACTGCACCAACAGTGCTAAGTGGTAATGCAGTGGGTGCGGGTGGTGCAGACCAAACCGCAAACGGCATTAGCATTTTGACTCAAGCAGATTCTAACGCTACGTTATTAACGGTTGATGCGGCATTGCAACAAATTAATACCTTGCGATCTGAATTAGGTTCGGTTCAAACACGTTTTGAATCCACTATTTCTAACCTTCAGATTACGGTTGAGAACTTGACTGCTGCACGTTCGCGTATTCAAGACGCTGACTTTGCTGCAGAAACTGCAAACTTAACCCGTTCGCAGATTCTACAACAGGCAGGTCTAGCAATTGTTTCTCAGGCAAATTCTTTGCCTCAGAACGTATTGTCACTACTTCAGTAATGGACAATTAACTTTCGTGTTTATGCATCTGGAACTCTACCTATCCCTTCCAGATGCATAGCCGAAAGGTTTTAATAGGAGATTCATAATGGTTGCACAAGTAATTAAATTACCAAATGTAGCTACTAATAATTTTCAATCCACACAACCCGGAGCTGCGGCAGATGTTTCTAAAACACCTGCGAACAATACAAAGGTTGATACTGAAAAAGCAAAGCAAATTGCAGAGCAAGCTGCACAGAATATCGAAGTTGTGCGTAATGCTGCAAAAGAATTAAACGAATTCACTGAGAAAATTCAGACAAACTTAAGATTTTCTGTTGATGAAGGTAGTGGCCAATCTGTAGTGACGGTTACAGATACTCAATCAGGGGAGGTTATACGCCAAATTCCGGCAAAAGAAGCCCTCGCAGTGGCAAATATAATCCGTGAAGCGATAGCAGCAGATATAGAAAAAGCTGGATTCTTATTGAATGCACAAGGGTAGTATCAACTGGCATTAATATTGCTAGTTATCATGCAAGAATAGTATATAAGGATAGATTGGAATTAAAACGTTATGGCAGGTTCAATAACATCATTAGGTATCGGTTCAGGGATTGATATCGAATCAATCGTAAATCAATTAGTAGCCGTTGAACGCCGACCTATTCAATTACTTCAAACACGTCAAACTGAAATTGATATCCAGATTAGTGCATTAGGTGCTGTAAGGGATACCGTAGCAAATTTTCAGTCAGGTGTTGCTGATTTAAATTTATCTTCTGGCTTTAGGTCTTTTAGCGTTACTTCTAGTGATGATGCGGTGATTACAGCATCAGTAGGTGAAGGCTCTGTGCCTATTGCTAGTGATATAGAAGTTTTAACTTTGGCACAAAAAAGTAAATTAGCTTCTTCAGCCTTTGTTAATGGTGATAGTGTAGTAGGAAATGGAGAGTTAAATATTTCGGTAGGTACAGATGCATTTTCTATTAGTATTAATGATAATAATAATACATTGCTCGGTATACGCGATGCGATAAATGATAATGCCGATAATGCAGGCGTGTCAGCATCTATTATAACTGCAGATGATGGCAGTCATCTGATCTTAACTTCTGAAGAAAGTGGCACATTAAGTGCGATAAATGTGACCGTAACCGGAGATGGTGACGGTAATGACACGGATGCTGCAGGTCTTTCTGCATTAGTATTTGTTGCGGGCGGCACACAAAATTTACAAGAAATTGATATTGCTCAAGACGCGACACTTACTGTAGATGGTTTTGATGTTACCCGTTCTTCGAATGAAATCTCGGATGTTATCGAAGGTGTGACCTTGTCTTTAAAAGACATTGGCACGGCTTCATTGTCTGTTAGTGAAGATCGTTCTGTTGGAAGAAGTGGAATTGAAGCAGCAGTCACTGCTTACAATGATTTAATTATTGGTTTAAATACACAACGTGAATCAACCTTGCAAGGTGAGTCTTTACTGCTCGGTATTGAAACACGAGTACGTCAAGTGTTTACTAATAGATTAAATGTAGAGGGTAGCAACTATCAATATTTATTTGAAGTAGGGTTAACGTTTGATCGTGATGGTGTGTTGAGCTTAGACACTGAGAAATATGATGCAGCTATCGAAGAAGATTTTAATGGTGTTGTGCAATTGTTTGCTAATCCTGATAATGGTTTTTCACAAGCCATCGATTCAATTCTATCTAGCTATGTGCAAACCGGTGGTTTAATTCAAGCACGTACAGATGGATTGAGTGATAGCCGATCTCAAATTGATGGCAATATTGAACGAATAGAAGATCGTGTTGCTCTTACCGAACGTAGATTACGAAGACAATATGGTGCTCTCGATGGTTTGGTCGGGCAATTGAATGCAACGAGTAGTTTTTTGACTCAGCAGCTGGCTAATCTGCCGACAAATAACTTAATAAATAGTTAATCTTAAAGGATACTTAATATGAACATGACAGCAGCAACACTCGCTATAGATGAATACCGAAGTAGTGGTGTGTTAGGAAATGTTGAACGCTCGGATGCGCATGGATTAGTAAGCTTACTTTTCAAAGGTGCAATCGATCATCTTTTAGCTGCGAATGGCTATATTGAACGTAAGCAAATACAAGAAAAAACAGTGAGAATCTCTAAGGCAATCGCAATATTAGATGGTTTAAGGTCTAGTCTTAATCTTGTGGAGGGTGGCGAGATTGCACAAAATTTAGATGATTTATATGACTACATGCAACGACAATTAGTAGTTGCAAATGCCGATAACAATACATCAATCATAGATGAGGTGATGGGGTTATTGCGAGAGATTCAAGAAGCATGGAATATGATACCCAATGAGGCTCGCAAATAGTTACTCGATAGATTGCCTTGTTAGCTTGTAATATGAATGTTAAAGCAGAAATTTCCCAGCTCAATAATTTAGCTAATGAATTGCTTGAGAATATTGAAAATGAACTGTGGGATGAAACAAAAATACTTAGTCAAAAGTGGGATGCAAAAATCCGTAGATTTGTACAAAGTTTATCTGCCAAACAATTTATAACGATGAAAAATGAAATTGAGAATATTTCATCTCAAAATACCATTATAGAAAAGCGCTTAATTGATTTGCGTGCCAAAGTATTGACGCAAATTCAAGAGAATGAACATACTCGTACAGCAATTCAGTTCTATAACAAAACTGCATAAATTTTAATCAGTATATGTGGAATTTCATGTAATCTATATGTATTCACGTCAATTATTTATTAATTTATTATAATTGCGCTATTCAAATTGCACTATTGATGTGCAAAATTTATCTTAAACGTTTAAAAATTATTGTCAGAAAATAATTGCTATTTGTAACATTATCGTTCGGGAAATAATTTTGTATCCTTAGAAAAAGTATTGTATCTTTAAACTTAGCTTCAACTATTTTAATGTGAGTTAGAAAAAAATAAGCTACACTTAAATACATAGTAGGGGACCAGCAGGGAAGGAGATCTGCTAGCGCAATAATCAAGTGGGGTGCGTACATCTCTATAATCAAAAGCTTTAAATTTTAATTTAAAAAGGCTGGTTAGAGTTATGCAAGCAGAGCAAACAGCACAAGCAACACACGAGTTAATATCCGATACCCGTCAAGATTTGGGTCGTCGAAATAGTAGTAAATCTTTATTAGATGGTCATAGCAAGGCTGTTCAACAAGTTAGTGACTTGATTGAACGAGTGGCTAATACTAGCGCTAATGTTCTTATTTTAGGTGAGTCTGGCACGGGTAAAGAAGTTGTTGCTCGTAGTATTCATACCATTTCTAATCGTGCTTCAAAATATTTTGTTCCAGTCAATTGTGCAGCGATCCCCCAAGAATTACTAGAAAGTGAATTATTTGGGCATGTCAAAGGTGCATTTACAGGTGCTATTACTGATCGTAAAGGTAGGTTTGAGCTAGCAGAGGGTGGAACGCTATTTCTCGATGAGATCGGTGATATGGATCTTAATATGCAAGCTAAGCTCTTGCGTGTTCTGCAGGAAAAAGTGTATGAGAGAGTTGGAAGTGGGAAATCTATAAGAGCCAATGTGCGCGTAATAGCGGCAACCCATCGAAATTTAGAAGATATGGTAGCTAAAGGTGAATTTAGAGAAGATCTTTACTATCGTTTGCATGTCTATCCAATTGATTTGCCACCTTTGCGCCGACGCTCTGAAGACTTGCCATCACTTGTATACGCGATTACAGATAAAATAAAAAAAGAAACAGGTGCTGATGTTAAAGTGACACCAGATGCCATGTCTGCTTTAGCGCGTTATACCTGGCCTGGTAATGTTAGAGAGCTATCTAATTTATTGGAAAGGCTCAGTATATTGTATCCTGACAAAGTAGTTGATGCTGCAAAACTACCAAGTAAATACAGTACTTTCACTAATCCCAATCTTGAAGCAAATGTTCTGATAACAGAAAATAATTCTATTTCTAATGACGAGTTTACTGAAACTACTCATGTCGATATAGGTAACACTCAAAACACAGTGGGATTGCCCGTGCTTACAAGGGATGGGTTAGATTTAAAATCTCACATTACTTCAGTGGAACAGTTTTATATATCACAAGCTCTAGAACTCGCTAACGGTGTAGTGGCACAAGCAGCTAAATTATTAGGCTTACGACGCACAACACTCGTCGAAAAATTGAAAAAACATCAATTCCAACGTGTTACAACGTCATAATATTGACTTCAATTCATGATAAAATTTCTTAAGTTGCTGTTAAATAAAGGAAAACAAAAGTAGGCATGTTGTTTGCATAGTAGTTAGTGCGCGTCAAATTTATGCGCATTAACATTTACTACGCGAGGACATGCAAATGGAAGTAGCAATTGATAATAGGAAGCTAGCACTTGAAAGTGCTTTTGATAATTTTAATCGTGTATCAGAAGATTTAACCTCTGCATATGATCAGCTCGAAAATAGAGCTGATAATCTCCAAAAAGAATTGGCTGAAACTAAAAATGAAAAGTTTCATCAATTAATCGAAAAAGAAAAACTCGCTGATAGGTTATCCATCTTACTACGTACTTTACCGGTTGGTATTGTGGTACTGGATGATTATGGAACCATTATTGAAAACAATGAGATCGCTAATAACCTTATTGGCACTCAATTACTCGGTGAGTCTTGGAACAAAATCGCCAAAAAATACCTGGCAGCAGGTTATTCAGGTAATTGCGAAGTCAGTTTAAAAAATGGTAATCGCATATCATTAAAAATTGAATCTCAACAACGTAGTGAGGGAAAGGTAATTATCATTAATGATGTTACTGAAGAATTCAATTATCACGAATCTGTAAATAGAAAAGAGAGATTAGAATCGCTCGGTAATATGGTGGCCTCTTTGGCGCATCAAGTTAGAACTCCATTGTCAGCAGCATTTCTATACGTGTCTAGCTTGGAAAAGCGAACTGGTAAGCAAGGTATATCATTTCAATTGGTTGAGAATGTTAAGCATTGTTTGCATAGCTTAGAAGAAACCGTAAATGACATGCTGTCCTTTGCTAAAGGGGAGTGGCAACTTAGTGATGTAGTGAGTGTAGAGCAGCTCGTTAAATATATACGAAATGATATAAAACATGAATTTGGTAGTTATTTAATTGAAATAAACGAATCATTTTCTACTGATGATCCACAAGTTTCCATTAACTATATTGCGTTTTGGGGAGCCATTAAGAATGTTATTCATAATGCGATTCAAGCAAGTGAATATGATGCAAAAGTATTGATTGAAATTAAGTCGGAAGGGAAAGAAGTTGTTTTATCTATTCATGACAAGGGTGTGGGAATTTCTGATGAACTTAAACTAAAAATATTTGAGCCATTTTTTACTACAAAAGCGGGTGGCACAGGCTTAGGGTTAGCAGTAGTTAAGTCTATAGTCGAAGCGCATCGAGGCACGGTTGAGGCGAGAGATGAAATCCCTCAAGGTTTATGTGTCGATATAAGAATTCCAAAACACCAGAGCTATTCTCCAATGGCTAGTGCTAGTAATCAAAGACTTCTGAGTAGTTAGTTTAAACGATTTAAAAGGGTAAGTTATGCAGGGTAAAAATATATTAATTGTCGAAGATGATGTTCAACTAAGTCATGCAATCGCGGGGACTATTCGTGATCATGGTTTTACTGCATTTGAATCATCATCCCCTATGAGTGCGATGGGTTTATTGGGAAGAGAACATATTGACATGGTGTTGAGTGATATACAGTTTGATAAGTCTGTTAGTGATGATGATGCTATTACGGATGGTTATCAATTATTAGAAGCTATTAAGCATAAGTATTTATCATTACCAGTTGTTCTAATGACTGCTTATGGAACGATTGAGAAAGCAGTATCTTGCATTAAAAATGGTGCTAGTGATTATTTGGTAAAACCATTTGATGTAGATTTGCTCTTAAATATTGTAAAAAATAATATTCAAGTCAAGTTTTCCAAAAAAATCAATAATGATAATTATATTTCAGTCGATAAAAAATCTATTGATACAAAGAAAATAGCAAGACGTGTCGCTACTACATCTGTATCTGTGTTTATTCGTGGTGAAAGTGGAACAGGCAAGGAGGTGTTAGCACGCTTTATTCATGCAAATTCACCGCGTTCAAAAAATCCATTTATAGCGATTAATTGTGCTGCAATTCCTGAAAACATGCTTGAGGCAGTTTTGTTTGGATACGAGAAAGGTGCTTACACCGGTGCGCATCAGGCTAAAGCGGGGAAATTTGAAGAAGCACAACAAGGAACATTATTATTAGATGAGATCTCTGAAATGGATCTTGCGTTACAAGCAAAACTGTTAAGAGTGTTGCAAGAGAAACAAGTAGAGAGGCTTGGCGGGAAAAAACTGATTGATCTGGATGTAAGAATTATTGCCACTTCAAACAGGAATCTAAAAGATGAAGTTAAAAAAGGCACATTTAGAGAAGATTTATTCTATCGTTTAAATGTATTTCCAATCACATTGCAGCCTTTGCGAGATAGGACTGGAGATATTCTACCATTAGCATATATGTTGTTAAATAAGCATTCTCCTAATCAATCATTAGAATTTTCAGAGAGTGCTCGTGAGTGTTTAACAAAAAACACTTGGACGGGAAATGTTAGGGAATTGGAAAATATTATTCAACGATCTATTGTTCTATGCACGGGTAGTGTGATTGAGGCAGATATATTAGAGCTTGATGAGCAAGATGATGGTGATGAGAAGGTAGTCACCAACTTAACGACAGATTTAAAATCACATGAGCAAGATCTAATCCTTCAAGCATTAGTTTCGGAGCATGGAAATAGAAAGATTGTTGCAGAACAACTTGGAATTAGTCCAAGAACCTTGAGATATAAAATAGCAAAAATGAAAGACCAAGGTGTACCAGTGCCTTCTGCCTATAGGGGAATGTAAATTTAATTTTCTATAAGGAATTCAATATGAGTGATATTAAAATTAATGAACTACTTTCACAGATTAGAAGTATATCTAGTCAAGTGCAGCCAAATATAAATGTAAAAAATGAAAATAATGAAGTTACTAACTTTTCATCAGTGCTAAAGACATCAGTAGATAAAGTTAATGAACAACAAATGATGTCAGCTGACTTAGCAAAGAGATTTGAACAGGGAGATTCAAGCGTTGAGCTTTCTAGAGTAATGGTAGAGATGCAGAAAGCACGAGTTTCATTTGAAGCGGTTAAGCAAGTACGAAATCAATTAGTCACGGCGTATCAAGAAGTAATGAGAATGCCTGTTTAATAATAATATATAACAAGAGAATATAATTACATGGCAGCTACATTAGAAGCTACTCAGGTCCCTACTTCATTTAATTTGGGTGAATCCCTGCGTCAGTTGTTTTCACATCTAGGAACAATATTGACCTTGGCTGCGGTGTTGGCACTTGGCGTTGGTGTAACATTATGGTCAATCAAGCCTGAATATAGTCCAGTTTATTCAAACTTATCACAAGCTGATGTAGGTATGGTTGCGGATGTATTACGCAGTTCAAAAATTCCATTCAGAATGGATTCTTCTTCAGGCATGATAATGGTAGCAAATGACAAAATAGGCGAAGCTAAAATAATTTTAGCTTCTGAAGGTTTGCCACAATCAAATGGTACTGGGTATGAGCTGCTTAACGATAAACCTGCCTTGGGAACAAGTCAGTTTATGGAGACTGCACGTTATCAACATGCTTTAGAAACTGAGTTAAGCCGTACTATTTCAGGGATGAGAAATATTGAAAATTCTAGGGTGCATATCGCCACTCCAAAACAATCTGTATTTGTTAGAAATAGAGGTCTTACCTCTGCATCAGTAATGATTAAGTTGATGCCAGGTAGAGTGTTAGAAACTGGACAAGCATCATCGATAACACATTTAGTAGCATCGAGTGTTCCTTATCTCAATGCTTCAAATGTAACCATTGTGGATCAATGGGGTCAACTACTTAGTTCTACTGGTGAGGATGATGTGGTTGCACAATCAAATAAACAGCTAGCGTATAAAAATTCAGTTGAGCAAGCATATGCCAATCGTATTGAAGATCTACTTTCGCCAATTTATGGTAGAAATAAAATTAAAGCACAAGTCAATGCAGAAGTAGAGTTTACAAAAAGTGAGAGCGCTGAGGAATTATATGATCCAGATAATACTCAGGTACGTAGTGAACAGATTTCGGAACAAAGTAATCGAGGCAGTTCTGCCGATGCAATAGGGATACCTGGTGCGCTCACCAATCAACCCCCAGCGGGCGGTAGTTTGCAAGAAGACCCACAAGAAGGTGATGAAACGGCTGCACAAAATTCATTGCCATTGTCAACTTCTCAAAACTCTACTAGAAACTATGAGTTGGATAAAACTATGCGCTATACGCAAGAAGCGAAAAGCTTGGTTAATCGCATTACAGTAGCGATTGTTGTAGACGATAAAGATGTAGTGAATGAGGCTGGTGAAACGATTAAAACACCACTTGAAAGTGAAGATTTTGTATTAATACGTGGGATAGTACGAGATGCGATTGGTTTTGATGAAGAGCGTGGTGATAGTGTTACTGTTTATAACAGTAGTTTTCTCCCTGAAGAGGTTTTAGAGGAGCCTGAAGCAACTCCAATTTGGAAACAACCTTGGTTGATAGCCATTATAAAGCAAGTGTTTGCTGGTATATCTGTGTTAATCATATTATTCATGTTTGTAAAACCTGCTATTAAGTCTTTATCAGGGAAAAATAGTTCAACGGGTAGCAAAACAAATGATGATTCTGGAGCTATGCTAGAAAATAATGCAGGTGCTACTGCAATGTCTACTAGTGCAGCTGGTGCGTATCCTAATTATGTTCAACAACTTGCTATGGCAAAAGAATTAGTTTCACAGGATCCTAAGCAAGTAGCTAAAATAGTTAAAAACTGGGTGGCTCCAAGTGGCGAATGAAGAATCACAAGCTAGTGACTTAGATGGGGCGCAACGTGCTGCCATTTTAATGATGGTGCTAGGGGAGTCAGAAGCCTCTAAAGTACTTAAGTTCATGGACCCTGAAGAGTTAGAGCTTATTGGATCTGCAATTAGTTCACTTCAAGATGTATCACAGGATCATATTTATGACGTATTAAATGATTTTGGTGAGATTAACCAGAAGAAGACGCCACTTGATATTGGTGCGCAGGATTATTTAAAGAAAATACTCTTTCAGGCAATTGGTCCTCAAAAAGCCAATAGTATTTTATCAAGGATCGAGTTAGGACCAAATGCGAGTGGTCTTGAAGCATTGAAATGGTTAGACCCTTCGGTTATAGCAGATGCTATTAAAGAAGAGCACCCACAACTTATTGCAATTTTATTAGTGCATTTGAAGGATGAGCAAGCTGGTCAGATATTGGAGTTATTAGATAGTGATAAAAAGGCTAATGTTATTATGAGAATAGCAAGGCTTGGTGATGTTAATTCATCAGCATTAAAGGAGCTTGAGCTCCTTATCGAAAATAGATTTACTCAAGAAACGGATAGTAAAATTAAAAATCTAGGTGGCATAAAAGCAGCAGCTGACATATTAAATAATGTTGATAAGGATACTGAGAACGGAATCGTTGAAACCTTAACAGAAGTGGATAAAGAGTTATGTGAAGAAATAAAAGGAAAAATGTTTGTATTTGATAATTTACTTTCTGTAGATGACAGAGGAATGCAAACTATTCTTAGAGAAGCACCACAAGATAAGCTGGTAGTGGCGCTTAAAGGTGCTAGTGCGGAAATTGCAGATAAGATATTTAAAAATATGTCGAAACGTGCTGCAGAATTACTTAAAGATGATCTTGAAACTGCCGGTCCAGTTCGTCTAGCCGAAGTGGAAGATGCGCAGAAAGAAATATTAGAAGTTGCGCTTAGGTTAGCTGAAGAAGGGACCATAATGTTGGGTGGAAAAGGGGATGATTTTCTTTAAGTCATAATTTACGTATGGAGAATCAAGAAAATTGGCAGCGTGCATCATTATCATCATTTAGTTTGAATAAAGAAGGTCCATATATGGATCAAGAGTTATCTGTTTCAAGCCCACAATCTTCTTATCATGACGAATTAAAAAAAGGATATGAAGAAGGATTAAAAAAAGCTCAACAAGAAATTAGTGAATATAAGAGTAATTTTGAAGGTGTCATAAATGCTATAGAGGATAGTGTAAAAATATTCGATGATGAGGTTGTTGAAGCTATTAATCAACTCGCTGTTTCAATATCTAAACAAATTATCAGAAGAGAACTGCAAACTAATTCAGATCAAGTTGTATCAGTAGTGAAAGAGGCTATTAAGTTACTCCCACTAGATAATAGCCGTTTAATTATTCATCTAAACCCTAATGATATAAGCGCAATGCAGAAAGTGTTTAATCAAGATGATATTGTTACTAGCTATTCATTGGTAGAAGACCCATCAGTTCAACGCGGTGGTTGCAAGTTGGCTACAGACGACTCAATTATTGACGCAACGATTGATTCGCAAATTGCCCAAATTGCTGCAAGCATTTTGGGTAGTCAGCGCAATGTGGATCGTTCTGATGAATGAAACAACGAATGTTCACTCGTGTTTAGAGGTCCGTAAGCAGAAATATATTGATGCAATAAATCAATCAAGACAGTCATTAACTCCATATTCTTATACGGTAGAAGGAAAGCTAACTCGTCTTGTTGGTTTAACTATTGAGGCGCAAGGTTGCCAAGTAAATATTGGTGGTCGATGCTTGATTGTGTCGCCTGCGAATCAAAAAATTGAAGCTGAAGTAGTTGGGTTTTCTGGTAGTAAAAGTTATTTGATGCCGATCGATAATATTCAAGGTGCAGTGTTAGGTGCGCGAGTCATTCCCACAAAAGATAATCATAAATTGCCTGTTGGTGACGAATTATTGGGCCGTGTGATTGATAGTGCAGGAAATCCGTTAGATAACAAAGGATTAATAGAAACTAGTGAATGCCGTGACTTAGAAGGCACTTATATTAACCCATTTGAACGAACTCCCATTGATGCGCCATTAGATGTTGGTGTAAAGGCGATTAATGCATTATTAAGTATAGGTGTTGGTCAACGTATGGGGTTGTTTGCTGGTAGTGGAGTAGGAAAGAGTGTGTTACTAGGTATGATGACTAAATTCACATCTGCAGATGTAATTGTTGTAGGTTTAATTGGTGAGCGTGGTAGAGAAGTAAAAGAGTTTATTGATCAGATATTAGGACAGCAAGGTTTGACTAAAACCGTAGTAGTAGCTGCGCCCGCTGACTGTTCTCCATTGCAAAGAGTTCATGCGGCAAAATATTCCACTACCATTGCAGAATATTTTCGTGATAAAGGTAAACGAGTATTGCTATTGATGGATTCACTAACTAGAGTCGCTCAATCATATAGAGAGATAGCGCTCGCAATTGGTGAGCCTCCAGCTACTAAAGGTTATCCACCATCAGTATTTGCTAAAATACCTGCATTAGTGGAACGTGCTGGAAACTCTAGTGTTGCGGGTGGTTCCATTACTGCATTCTATACAGTTCTAGTAGAAGGTGATGATCATAATGACCCAATTGCAGATGCATCAAGAGCGATTCTTGATGGTCATATAACTTTGTCGAGGGATTTAGCTGAAACAGGCCATTATCCAGCAATAGATATAGAAGCTTCTGTCAGTAGGTTATTCCATACCATATCTAAACCAGAACAAATTAAGAGTGCACAAACTTTCAGAGAGTTTTATGGGCGTTATAAAAAACATGAAGATATGATTAATCTAGGCGTTTATCAACATGGTACGGATGAGAGAATAGATCAGGCAATTGAGTATTATCCAAGATTATTAGATTTTCTAAAACAAGATATGCGTGAGCCTTTTAATTATGAGGCATCGATAAGTCAAATGAATGCTGCACTTATTCCAAGTGCTAATTTAGCTATAAATAATTCTTAATATTATGGTGCGTTCTCAGAAACTTAATGCGGCACTAGAAGTTCTTGATTATAAGTTAAATAAGCAGTTGTCATCATTAGTAGAGCTTATGCAAATTAAAATAGAAAATGAACAAAAGTTACAGGACTTAATTTCATATCAAGAGGGATATAACTGCGCTAAAAGTAATCAAACTATTTCCAGTATCCAGATACATTATAATTTAATGAATAAGCTTCAATTGGCAATTGATTCTCAAAATAAAATCGTGCAGGACCTAGGCTATAAGGTAAATCAGAAGATATTATTATTGCAAAAAGATCAAGCTCAAAATAGAGCATTAGGACTTCTAGTAAAGCGATATCATAAACAAGAGCTTGATATCAAAGATCGTAATGAACAAAAAGAACTAGATAGTCAAATTCTTGCCATGTTGAACTATGATGCTTAGCTGTTGAGGGCACCTATTAGGGACAATAAGTTAAAGTTGGCCTAAAAAATGCAATATCTAATGCAAAGAATGATTTAGATATGGCTGAAACAGAACTAATATTAAATACCAACTTGCAAACTTCGTCGAGTTCATGCATCAGTTGTGCCTCGGTAGAGACGAATGGGCAGAACATAAGTTTAAGTGGTGATTTTAGTGCTCAGCTTAATGATTCTCTTAAAGAATTAGCAATCAATAGCGGTGAAGTGTTGCCCATTGACGGCAAAAAATTGCCGCTAGCAATACAACCCGAAACATTGCAATCCGAAGCAATTCAAGCTATTGCTTTAAAAGAACTTCGCTCTAATGCGCAATCCTTGGTTAATGGTATTCAATTAGACGATATTGATTCCCGCTCGTTAAATCCAATACCTCAGGATATTCTGAAAGTCAATGCTCTTAATCTTCAGGATCAGTTCGATACAGTATCTACCAATATTCTGCCAACAGTATCGAGCTTAGTTTCAGAGCTTGAGCAAAATATTGACTCAGAAATTCAAAATATAAGCGAAATAGTTACCGAAGTAAGTGAAGAACTAATTGTAACGCCAATATCAGTAAATCCTAATCAAGTATTACCTACTTTAACTACACAAGTCGCTGAGCTTACATCTACACCAGGTGCCATAGATAATCAACGTACTTTGCCAGCATCTATAGATGTTGAAGTTCCTAGTATTAATAATAAATCTAATGTATTGGTAGATAATATTGTGAATTATGGAAGCCCACAAAAATTTGATTCTGCTGAAAGTACGTTAGATGAATTGAACAATTTCATTTCCAACTATTTATCGGACGATAATAGTTCAAAAATTATGTCAAAGAATCAAATTCTAAGCTCAGAAGTATTTCAGCAGAATATAAATATAGTTAAATCAGATATTAGCCAGTTGAATCTAAATATATCAAGTGGTGTGGATACTTATAATAATCTCAATACTGGATCATTAATTAATAGACCTGTTGAGGCTCCCATACCTTTGTTAATTAAACAAGGAGTTGCCCCTGAACAAATACAGCAGAGTGTAGATCAGTCGATTGAACAAAATGTTAAGTGGTTAATTAGTAATAAAGTACAGAATGCAAAAATTAATGTTTTTCCTGAGTCTTTGGGCCAAGTGAATATTGCTTTAAACTTGGAGGATTCAAATTTGAAGTTGAATTTCATCGCTACTAATAATGCTACAAAAGAATTGATCGAAGCAAGTATCGCTACATTGAAGAGTCAATTCGGTGAAAATGGTATTAACTTACAAGAAGTGAATGTTGAGACGCGGTTTAATCATCAATCTAATCAAGATTCGCACTTTTCAGGTTTAAATGATAATGACTCAAGCCAATTTGATAATAACTTGGATGCAAATGGTGCTGACGAGATTGAATTAGCTTCATTAGAACATGTCAATAAATCAACATCTCTCAATTTATTAGATGCATATGTATAAATAATCTTAATCTATCCTCAGATTGATCAACAAATCTTTGACGGTAACCGATTAGTAATAAGTCTCATCAGCCAAATAATTGGCTGTCTTAAAGTATTGAATTCATAAGTAATTGATAATTATAGGATTAATATTCTGTAAAAGTTGGCACGTTGGTTGCAATTCATAATATGAAATAAATATTTCTAATTATGAAGGTTTGCAAATGAAAAAAATTATTATTATCGCGGTTGGCGCAATTGTACTAATTGGTGCAGGTATTGGTGGCGCTATGTTCTTTCTCAAATCTCCTGAAGAAATGCCTGAAGATGAAATGATGGCTGAAGAAGAAATGGTGCCTGAAGCTAAAGATGCAATTTATGAAGATATACATCCAGCTTTTACTATTAACTTTATTGATGGCTCAAAGAAAAATTTCATGCAAGTAGATATGGTTGCAAAATTTTACAGTATGGATGCAAGAGATAAATTTAAGATGCATGTGCCTGTAGTGCGTAATAACTTAATTTTATTGATGTCTGGAAAAGATAGTGACGAATTATCAACTAATGATGCGAAAGAAATGCTTAGAAAAGATGTTTTGATGACAGCACAGGCAGTTATGCAAGAACTCTATGATGAAAAGTTAGTAGAAGACATTTATTTCACAAAACTCGTAATGCAATGATTTTAAACGAGATATAGATTATGAGTGCTACAGACCCAGAAGCAAATCCAGAAACTACACAAGACTCTGTGGAAGAGTCAACACCTGACCAGAATTCTGAAGCTGAAGATACTACAGAAGATAAATCAGAAAAATCCTCTGCTGTAGAAGGTGATGAAGATTGGGATGGAGAAGATAGGCGATCAGAAGATCGGCCTTGGAGCGATTCAGATAAAGGGAAAGAAGCTGAGAATGAAATTCTGAGTGATGAAGAACGTGATGCTCTGTCTGGTGAAGTGGAACAATTGACAGATGAATTAGGAGTTACTACATATGATTTCTATTCTCCTGCACATATTAATAAATCTAGTTTCCCAACATTAGCTGTAATTAATGAAAAACTTATAGAGTTGATGACTGAAGGTTTAACGAACTTATTGCAACGAGAGGTTGTTGTAACAACGGGAGATGTGGATATAACGCGTTATGGAGATTTCATACATTCACTTCCAGTTTTAGTTGATACAAGCATAGTTAATATTAGCAAAATTGATGTTCAGTCACTTGTTTGTATTGATGGAGCATTAATAGAAATTGTAATGGATTCGTATTTTGGTGGAGAAGGCAAGTTAAGTGAAGCAAGTGATAAACAAGAATTTACTGATACAGAATTTAATCTAAGTAATAAAATACTAGAAATGTTTCTTATGTCTAATAAGTCAGCTTGGGAAAAAACAGAGCCATTAGATTTCGAATTTGTACAAAGAGAGTCGCAACCAAAATTAATAAACTTGATTGAAGAGACTCAGCTTGTTGTGGTGTGTCAATTCAAAGTGTCTTTAGATGAAGAAGCAAGTTACATAAGGATTGCTTATCCATACAAAGGTTTAGATTCAATTAAAAAAAGTTTACGGAGCATGGTGCCTGAGCGTGGTGAAAGTGATGATGGGCAATGGAAAATAAAGTTTTTTAATAGTGTTAAAGCTGCACCGATCGAATTAAAAACAATATTAGCAGAGTTTAACTTAACTGTTGATGAAGTTATTAAGCTTAAGACAGGCGATGTTATTCCATTTTCAATGCCAGAGGCTGTGACCGTATATTCGAGTTCTACACCAATATTCACAGGTAAAATTGGGTCAGTAAATGATGCAGTTGCCATCAGTATAAATTCATGGATTAGGGAACAATAAGTGATAAATATTATTAGGAATTTAATATGAGTGAAGACCAGACAAACGAAAATAACATTCAGAATCAATCAGCAGATAGTTCAGGCGTGGCGATACCAGGTTTGAATAACTTAGACGTTGTATTGAATATACCTGTAGATGTATCGCTAGAGTTAGGTAGGGCAACAGTAGATTTACAGAGTTTAATTGAATTAAGTCAAGGTTCAGTTATTGAATTAAATCGTTTAGTGGATGAACCAGTTGATGTATTAGTTAACGGAAAGCTTGTGGCTAAAGCAGAAGTAGTAGTAGTTGATAACAAGTTTGGTGCAAGAATTACTGATGTAGTTAGTCCAGAAAAACGCGTAGAGAAGCTTAAAAATTAACTTAATTAATGAATAAATATATAAAAATTGTAAATACACTATTTCTGCAAATTATAATGCTTAGTGTATCAATGAGTGCTTATGGCGAAGAAGTAATTAAAGAGCCTTTTTCAGCAGAATTTGGTGGTCCTACTATTAATTATGGTCAAATCACAACTGCAACAATATTCATAATTGTAATAATAATTATTGCTTTATTGCTATTGAAAAAAACACGGTTTGCCGTGCCACCCAATCAAGGTTTATTGGAGGTCGTTCATAGTTTTCCCATCTCACAAAAAGAAAAATTATTGATTGTAAGAGTAGGTTCAGATTATTTGCTTTTAGGTTCTTCTGTGTCAGGTATTAGAAAAATACATACTTTGGATAAAGAGGAAGTTGGTAAAAGTATGTCAGAAAATGATACTAAAAAAAATGAGTTTACAAATATTTTTGTAAATCTGATGAGTAAAAACCGACATGCTTAAGCTAATTATATTGTTTATGGCAAGTCTTTTTTCTCCTGATGTGTTTGCACAGTCAGGACTTCCTGCAATTACGGTAGAAACTACTGCAGATGGAGGTCAATCATATTCTTTAAGTTTGCAAGTATTGGCATTGATGACAGGTTTAACATTATTACCTGGAATACTTCTTACTATGACATCTTTCACAAGAATTATTATTGTACTCGCGATATTGCGACAAGCATTAGGCACCGCTCAAACACCTTCAAATCAAATATTATTAGGTCTTGCTTTATTTATAACATTTTTTGTTATGACTCCAGTATTAACAGAAGTTTACGAGAGTTCTGTTACACCATACATGTCAGAAGACATTGATGCACAAACTGCAATTAATAATGCGATCGTACCAATTAAAGAATTTATGATTGCTCAAACACGTGAAACAGATATCGCATTATTTGCTGACCTCTCTGGTATTGAAATGATAGATAAACCTGAAGATGTATCGTTAAGTATTTTATTACCTGCATTTATTACAAGTGAACTTAAAACAGCATTTCAGATTGGGTTTATTTTATTTATTCCCTTTTTGATAATTGATTTAGTCGTTGCAAGTGTATTGATGTCAATGGGTATGATGATGTTGTCACCTTTGATTATTTCATTGCCATTTAAATTAATGTTGTTTGTATTGGTAGATGGATGGTCATTGGTATTAGGTATGTTGGCATCGAGTTTTTATATAATTTAATTGGATTTAATATGACGCCAGAAGCAACATTAACACTATTAAACAATGCATTATGGATAACAGTCATTGTTGCGGCACCAATATTACTTGCTGTTTTAGCAATTGGCGTATTTATAGGAATGCTACAAGCAGCTACTCAAATTAATGAAATGACATTGAGTTTTATACCTAAGTTAATAGTTTTGTTTCTAACACTTTTGATAGCTGGCCCATGGATGCTTAGTACATTAACAACATATGTCACTAATTTGATTACAAATATTCCAACTTTGCTGATTTAGATATAGAAATAATCAGATGGTTTTTCAAATTAATGAATTAATGTCTAATGTTGGTGATTTTATTTTGCCATTTTCAAGAGTTGCTGCACTATTTTCAGTAGCACCTATATTGAGTAGTCCTTTTTTGCAGTTAAGAATAAAAGTAGCTATAGCTTCAGTAATAACTATATTTATGTTTCCTTTATTAACAAATTCGCAAGAAGTCATACTTTTTTCATCTGTCGGCTTCATTCAAATTGGCATTCAAATTCTGATTGGTTTGTTAATGGGCTTTATGCTGAGATTGGTATTTTCAGCTTTAACGATTGCTGGTGAGAATATTGCTGTAACTATGGGTTTAGGTTTCGCTCAAATAACTGATCCAGTTAACGGTGTAACCGTGCCTATTGTTAGTCAATTTTTAACAATATCTGCGACATTATTGTTTTTGGCATTAGACGGGCATTTGGCACTAATTAATATGTTGTTTGATAGTTTCACATACATACCTATTGGATCTACATTTCAGCACCAAAATGCTTTGTGGGATGTAGTTTCATGGGCAACGAATATGTTCTCAGGTGCATTAATGGTGGCTATACCAGCGATTACTGCTCTTTTAATTGCTAACTCTGCACTTGCATTGATGACACGTGCTGCACCTCAGTTAAATGTATTCTCAGTAGGATTTCCGATTACGATAATCTTGGGCTTAGTAGTTATAGCATTAACATTACCTAGTATGGCCACTGTTTTTCAGAATTTATTAAACGCTGCATTTGAAAAAATGCCTCTCATTAGATAAGGGGAGGCATGTATGTCAGATAAAACTGCACAGCAAGATAAAACACAAGAACCTACACAGAAACGATTAGATGATTCACGCAAAAAAGGGCAAGTGCCTAGATCGCGTGAACTAAATACGATGTTGGTTACATTTATCGGTTCATGCTCATTGATATTTTTTACAGGCACGATCTCTGAAAGTTTGCATAAAATTTTATTACATAATTTTCAATTACCAATTAGTCATATTATGGATAAAAACTATATGCTCCCGCATTTTACAGAAAGTAGTCTCACAGCATTATTCGCACTTCTTCCTTATATGGCATTTATGTTTGTTATCGCATTATTTGGCCCAATGATGATTGGCGGAATGTCGTTCTCTACGAAAGCAATGGCTTTCAAAATGAGTAGATTAAGCCCATTTTCTGGTTTCAAACGCATGTTTGGGGTACAAGGCCTTGTTGAATTATTAAAAGCATTGTTAAAAGTTGGACTAATTGGTTTCATTGTTTACACACTGCTAAGAATGTTCACACCAGAAATATTGAATCTAGGATTTGAAACCACTCAAAATAGTATTGCACATTCATATAAGTTGATAATTCTTATTTTTACTGTGGCATCAGCTGGATTAATACTGGTGGCATTGATAGATGCGCCTTACCAATTTTGGAACCACAATAAGCAGTTACGCATGACCTTGCAAGAAGTTAAAGATGAGCTCAAAGAAACTGAGGGAAATCCAGAAAATAAAGGACGCATGCGAAATTTACAAAGAGAATTAGCACAAAAAAGGATGATGGAAGATGTGCCAGATGCAGATGTAATTATTACTAATCCAACACACTTTGCAGTTGCATTAAAATACGATGTAGATAAATCTAAAGCACCATTAGTAGTCGCTAAGGGTATTGATTTTGTAGCAGAAAAAATAAAAGAAATTGCATTAAAAAATGAAGTCAATGTTTTTTGTGCACCTGCATTAGCAAGAGCTGTTTATTATAGTACCGAATTAAATAAAGAAATACCTTATGGATTGTATGTTTCAGTCGCTAAGGTATTGGCTTACGTATTTCAATTAAAAAATGCAATGCCAGGAAAGTATCCGGATCCACCGGATGAATTAGAAATACCAAATGAATATAGAGTTGATTAAGTAAAAGGATATTGACGTGGATAGCGCTTTAGGTACATTCAAAGAATTCTCAAAAAATGGATTAGGTACACCATTATTACTGATCTTAATGTTCAGTATGATGATTGTGCCATTACCACCTTTTGCATTGGATTTGGTTTTCACATTTAATATTGCCTTGGCATTAATTATTATTTTGGTAAGCATTTATACCCTTAGGCCATTAGATTTTGCAGTTTTCCCAACAGTGTTGCTTGTCGCAACCATGCTGCGTTTAGCTCTTAATGTTGCATCAACTCGCGTGGTACTGATTAATGGTCATACAGGCACAGGGGCTGCTGGGAATGTGATTGAATCGTTTGGTAACTTTGTTGTAGGAGGTAATTATGCGGTTGGTTTTGTCATATTTACCATTCTTGTGATTATAAATTTTGTTGTAGTTACAAAAGGTGCGGGGCGCGTGTCTGAAGTAAGCGCACGATTCACATTAGACGCAATGCCTGGTAAACAGATGGCAATTGATGCAGATTTAAATTCTGGATTGATTTCACAAGAAGATGCATTACAAAGAAGAGAAGATATTTCGAATGAGGCAGATTTTTATGGCTCCATGGATGGTGCAAGTAAATTTGTACGTGGCGATGCTATCGCTGGAATATTAATTATTTTTATAAATATTATCGGTGGTTTGACCATTGGTATGGCTCAACATGATCTAAGTTTTGCAGTGGCTACACAGAATTATTTATTGTTATCTATTGGTGATGGATTAGTTGCGCAAATTCCATCCCTATTATTATCAACTGCTACTGCGATAATTGTAACGCGTGTATCAGCTTCTCAAAATATGGGAGCTACTGTTGTTAATCAAATATTTAAAGATAAACGTGTCTGGTATATCACGGCTTCAATTATTGGTGGTATGGGTCTTATTCCTGGTATGCCTAATGTTGTTTTTTTAATGATAGCGGGAATGTGTTTATTTTTTGCAAAAATGACTTCAAATCTTATAGATGCCGAAGAGAATAATGTAGAGGATGTAGATGATGAAAATGAATCTAACGCTTCACCAGATGAGGTAGAGCTTAGTTGGGGTGACATGCAAACTGTAGACGTTATTCGTTTAGAAGTAGGTTATCGATTAATTTCCTTAGTAGATAAAGAACAACAAGGTGAATTAATTGGTCGCATTAAAGGTGTTCGTAAAAAAGTTTCTCAAGATCTTGGCTTCTTGCTACAACCTGTTCACATAAGAGACAACTTAGATTTGCCGGCAAATAATTACCGCATTGTCATTCAAGGGGTTACTGAGGGTGAAGGTGAGGTATTCACTGATCGTGAGTTAGCGATTAATCCAGGCAATGTAAGCGGAAAGATTGATGGAATTGTAACGAAAGATCCAGCTTTTGAAATGGAAGCTATTTGGATTGAACCAGGGCAGCGTGATCAAGCTCAGACCTTAGGGTATACCGTTGTCGATCCAAGCACTGTAGTAGCTACTCACCTTAGTAAAATACTACGTGAAAGTGCTCATTACTTCTTAGGTTATGAAGAAACCAAGCAATTGCTTGATTCTTTAGCTGAAAAATCACCACAACTTGTTGAAGATTTAGTGCCTAAAACATTACCTATGAGTACGGTTGTGAAGGTAATGCAAAATTTGCTGCAAGAAGGTGTACCTATAAAAGACATTAGGACAATCGTTGAAACATTGGCGGATGCGGCAAACACTAGCCAAAATGCTGACGCTTTAACATCTATTGTGCGCATTGCTTTACGAAGAGCAATTGTTCAGGAAATCAATGGGATGCGTAAAGATTTGTCCGTGTTTACACTTTCTCCAAAGTTGGAACAGTTATTGCAGAAGACTATACATGAGGGACCTGATAATTATTTTGCTTTAGAGCCGACCTTAGCAGAGAAGATGCAAGATTCAGTTCGTGATTTAGCTCAACAACAGGAAGCTGTAGGTTTGCCTCCAGTGTTATTAGTAACAAGTGGTTTACGAATTATGTTGTCAAAATTATTTAAAACCAGTGTTAAAAATCTGCATATTTTGTCATTTGATGAAATACCAGAATCAAAGAGGATAAATATTACAGCAAGCGTAGGTGAGCAGAATGATGCTATACAACAGCTTTCAGCTACGGCTGCTTAACTAACTATTATATTTTTGGTTAGTTAAATATGAAAGGATTAAAAATATGGACATGAAAAGATTTAATGAGAAAAATATGCATACAGCTCTTCAGAAAATCCGTGAAGAACTTGGTGATGATGCTGTAATTATTTCCTCAAATCAGAATTCGACTGGAGTTGAAGTGGTAGCTGCAACAGATTACGAAGCTGTTGCAAATAGTGATGTTGTATCAAGCTCAAAAGTTTATGAAAGTGATGCTATTGTAAATGAGAAATCAGAAACAAATAGTCAGTCATTCCATGAACCTTTAGTTCATGAGTTTGATACATCAGCTATACAGCAAGAAATTAGCCAATTGCGTGCAATTATTGAGTCTCAAACGGAATTAATTAGTTGGAGAAAAATTATTTCTCAAAACACATCTACTAGGAAATTATTACAAAAGTTATCTATAAGTGGTTTTGGGTTTAATTTAAGCAAAAAATTATTAGATGTTGCTAAAAATATTAATAATTTTGATGAATCATGGAGCTTAATAGAAAGTAATTTGAAAGATAAGGTGTCGATTACTCAAGGTAATGTCATAGAAGATGGCGGTATGGTTGCATTAGTGGGTCCTACAGGAGTTGGGAAAACTACTACAATTGCCAAAATAGCGGCTCAATATGCTATGCAACATGGTAATCAAGATGTAGCGATAATTAGTACTGATCACTATCGTATAGGAGCACATGATCAGATAAGTATCTATGGAAGTATCCTTAACGTCCCTGTGCTTACGGCCAATAATGAAACTGAACTTCTTAAAGCACTTCATGTGGTTAAAAATAAAAAACTTATACTGATTGATACTGCTGGGTTAAGTCAACGTGATCCACGTGTGAAAGAAGAAATGCTTGCACTAAGTAAATTATCAAAAGATTTGATTACTTATTTAGTCATCTCAGCAAACTCACAGCTCTGTGTTCAAAAAGAAACCATTAATAACTTTATGTCAGAGGGTCTAAGTGGTGTTGTAGTGAGTAAAACTGATGAAGCTTCACAGATTGGTGGGATTTTGACTGCACTTATAGAACAAAATCTGTCACTGGCTTATGAAACTACAGGCCAAAGCGTTCCGGAAGATATTTGTCGACCAAATCAAGATGAAATAATAGCAAAAGCTTTAGATTATGGGGAGAGATTTGGAAGTATGGAGTCTCTACATTCAACTGAATTATATAGTGAGTTAGTAAAAAATGTTTGAGCAGAAAAATTGTAGTGTTACGCCGATAGATCAAGCTTCATCGCTGAGAAATATGAATGTTATTGATGAGATTAATGTATTAGCAATTACGGGTGGTAAAGGAGGCGTTGGTAAATCCAATATTGCTATAAATTTAGCAATTGCGCTTGCAGACCTTCAGAGAAGAGTAATGTTATTGGACGCAGACTTTGGGTTATCTAATATTGATGTAATGTTAGGGATGCGTGCAAGAAAGAATTTACACCATGTATTAAAGAATGAGTGTGGTATTGAAGATATTGTACTTAATGGACCCCATGGAGTTCAGATTATCCCTGCAGCTTCAGGTGTTAGAGAGATGGCTAATTTAAGTGCCCGGGAACATATGGGCATTATTGATTCAATCAGTCAGTTTAACCCATCTTTAGATTACTTCATTATCGATACTGCTCCAGGCATAAGTGAGAATGTTTCTCTATTTACACAACTAGCTAATAATATATTAATTGTAGTCTGTGATGAGCCTGCATCATTAGCTGATGCGTATGCTTTGATAAAAATATTAAGTAAAAAAGGTGTAAAACAAAAATTTCAGATTATTACCAATATGGTTGAGTCGAGTGCTCATGGCCAAAGATTATTTTCACAACTAGAAAAAGTTTCAAATCACTTTTTAGAAGCTTCATTAGAATATTGTGGATACATTCCAAATGATAATTATGTAAAAAAGGCAATCAAGAAGCAGCAATCGGTGATAGATGCTTATCCTGCTAGTCGTTCCTCATTAGGTTTTGTTCGATTAGCCAGACATGTAAATAGTCTGCCTATATCAAGTAATGCTAGTGGTTCAGTAGAACTGTTTCTAGAACGCCAGTTGTCAAACCAATAATAAAATAAAAGAATATTATGAATGATGCAGCAACAGCTAGTTACACGGCAGTTCAAAATCTAGATATTGAAGGTGTTGTTACTCAGCATGCTTCTCTAGTAAAAAGAATTGCATATCATTTAAAAGGAAGGTTGCCTGATACTGTTTTAGTAGATGACTTAATTCAATCAGGTATGGTTGGTTTATTGGAAGCAGCTAGAAATTTTAATCCTACTCAAGGTGCTAGTTTTGAAACTTATGCAGGGATACGAATTCGTGGAGCAATGTTAGATGAGATTAGACGCGGTGATTGGACTCCTAGATCTGTCCACCGTAAGTCTAGAGATATGATGGAAGCTATACGGAAAGTAGAAAATCGGACATTATCAAGTGCCACAGACACAGAAATTGCTCAGGAGATGGGCGTTGAACTAAATGAATATAATAAAATTTTACGAGATTCATCTGTAGCTCAAATTTATAGCATTGATGAAAGTGAAGATTCAACCGACTATAAAATGGAAATGAGTTCTGACTCAGATCCTGATAAAGAATATATAGATGAAAAATTTCATTCAGAATTAACTTCTACAATTAATCAATTGCCAGAGCGGGAAAGATTAGTGATGTCACTTTATTATGAAGAAGAAATGAATTTGCGTGAAATAGGTGCACTTTTAGAAGTAAGTGAATCACGTGTTTGTCAAATACATGGTAAAGCTTTAGTAATGTTACGAGCAAGATTGAGCGAATGGTTAGAAAATAAAAACTAGCTGTAAAAAGGACTAATTTAATTCACATAAAGGACTATTAGGAATAATTTAATGATCTAAGAGTTTTGAAATGGTTGATAGTAATAAAATTGGTTCTTTAACCAGGACTTGGCCAGCACAGCCAATTAAAAAAGATCCTCCTGATCAGAATAATCAGCATAAAAAAAAGCAAGATGATAAACCTAAGTCTAATGATGAAAGCAGAGATCCTGGTGATACGATAATTGATGAATACGTATGATCTAAACAGAGGAAATTATGGAAATTTATAGTTTTAATTATGATTCTATTACGAGTCTTTTGAATGAAATAGGCCTGGCATTTGGAGCTAGCTATGAACAATCTGTTTTACTATTCTCGGTGCTAGTAATGCTAGTGTCGACATTCATAGTAAGTAGAAAGGTTATTAAGTTAGAAAAAACCCAATTTAATGAAATAGATGATATTACGGGCTTTAATCGTTTGATTGATGAGGAATTAGGAATGTTGAAGCTTGGGCAAAACGAGCTTAATAAGGCACTAAACAGTGTTGAGAAAAAATCTGTAACGGATGAAGCATCAAGTAATGATGGAAAGTTATTTAATAATGCGCCGTATACCCAGGCTGTTCAACTGGCGCGACGAGGGTATGCTAGAGAAGATATTATTTCATTATGTTCGCTTACAGAGTCAGAAGCAGAATTAATATTAGCTCTACACTCAAATTCAAAAGCGGCTTGATGAAATTCATTTAATCCAATATTTTTCAGATACTTAGATTTATTTAATTAAAGTATTATGAATATTAGTCGATACGGTTTCTTATATACGGACGTATCGATATGTATCATAAATGTACATGGTGTAAAGAAAGAATAACTTTTCAGCCAATTTATTACACACAAGGATTTTTACAGTTAAGTCCAGGATTTGGAGTTTACTGTAATGCTGCATGCTCATTATCCGCTCACGGGGCTAAATCTAACTCCCGTAAAAAAGATTTAATACATCCGCCAGAACTTGATTCAGTTAACTCAGCATAAATAATTCAATAATTACAATAGGTTATATGATCTTAAAGTAGTTATTGATGAAGCCGATAAGTTATTAGTGCCTATAGTTTTGGAGTGATTGATCTTCATTTATTAACTATCAACTAAATATACTTATTAAATAAGTTACATGCGTGAGCCAATCATAATAACTATTAAAATGAATCCTGAAAGCACATGCCCTTGTTATGGTAATTCAATAATTATGTCAAATCAGCTTAGTGCTGTGGACCACATTAAATAACAATAAGTATTTGCAATTATGCAATCAAACAGAAAAAAATTATTTTTGCTCGATGATGAAGATCTGTCAGAAAAATCACCATATCAATTGCAGATTGATCAACTCAAAAAAGATATGGATCTTCTACAAGAAGTGATCGACAAAGTTCCTAATTTAATATCTGTACGTGATGCTGATGGAAGATTTGTTTTAGTTAATGAAGCAATAGCAAATATGTATGGGTTTTCAGTAAAAGAACTGATTGGTAAAGGTAACGAAGATATCACTCATAAAGAATGGAATATGGAAAGTTGTATCAAAATAGATACGGTAGTGATGCATAGCAAACAAGAAAGAGTAATTCTTGAGGAAACGATCACAGATAAAGAAGGCAAAAAATTATGGCTACAAACTACTAAGCAGCCATTATTAGATAAATCAAATAGTAAAATATATGAGCTTGGTGTGAGTACAAACATCACTCAACATAGAATTGCCAAAGAAAAACTCATTCAGAGTGAAAAGAGATTTAAGGACTTTGCAGAAACTGCTGCAAATATATTTTGGGAATTAGATAAAGATCTAAATTATTCATATATATCAGGATCAATTTCAAATCTCATCGGTGAATGTTCTATATATCCTTTAGGAAAAAGCTTTGAAACTCTATTTTCAAACAGCAAAAAATGTGAATTTGACTTTGACGAATATACAAAAATATTACAGAAAAAGGGAGATATCTCAAATTTCACCTTCAATGTAAAAAATGAAAACAAAGAAGTAGATATTTTTAGAGTAAATGCCAAGCCTATATTTAACGATAAGAATGAATTTGAAGGATATCGTGGTGTCATAAGAAGTATTACAGAAGAAAAATCCTTGCTTGAAAGAATTGCATATGATGCTAAGCATGATTCTTTAACAGGTTTAGTAAATCGTAATGAATTTGAAAAACAGCTCAAACGTATACTTACTGGCATCAAAGATAAAAAAGAAGATTCAATATTATGTTACCTAGACCTAGATCATTTTAAAGTAGTTAATGATGCTGCTGGCCATGCAGCAGGTGATAATCTTTTAATATGCTTATGCCAAATACTAGAAGATAAGGTACGTGCTTCAGATATAGTAGCGCGTTTAGGGGGTGATGAATTTGGGATAATACTAGAAGGTTGCCCATTAGATAATGCTGTAGCGGTATGTGAAAATATTTTACGTGGCATTAATCAATATGTTTTTGAATGGGACAAGCAAAGATTTAAGGTGGGCGTGAGCATAGGTATTGCAATAATAGATGAAAATTCAACTAATGAAGCAATGGTTATGAGTCAAGCAGATATGGCTTGTTATCGGGCTAAAGAATTGGGCCGTAATCAAATGCATATTGCCCATACAAATGATACTGCAATTATAGAACGATCATCAGAATTTTCATATGTAAGCGAAATCAATGATGCATTGAACAATGATCGATTATTTTTAATGAAACAACCAATTGTATCTGTAACAAATCTAGATGATGAGGTACCTCACTATGAAGTTCTTTCTAGAATACTTGATGCTAAAGGTAATATTATTTCGCCGAATGATTTCATTAGAGTAGCTGAACGCTACGGCATGATTACAGATGTTGATCGCTTTGTTATTAGGAAAGCATTTCAATTTCATAGACAAGAACATGCTGAGAGTGATGTGGTGATATCTATAAATCTATCAGGTAATACTGTCAGTGATCCATATACTTTAGACTTTATTGAGGCAGAGTTAAAAGCTTCACAATTAAAACCTGAGTCTGTTTGCTTTGAGATTACTGAAACAGCAGCGATTTCTAGCATTAAAAAAGCTATTAATATTATTACCAAACTTAAAGCAATAGGGGTCAAGTTTGCACTAGATGATTTTGGTAGTGGTTTATCATCATTCGGTTATCTTAAGGATCTTCCCGTTGATTATCTTAAAATTGATGGGGCATTCGTCAAGAATATCGTCGAAAATGACAAAGACCGTGCAATTGTCCGCTCTATCAATGAAGTAGCCAAAGCTATGGGCATGCAAACTATTGCTGAATTTGTCGAAAATAACGAAATACTCGATATTCTCAAGGATATTGGTGTTGACTATGCTCAAGGTTATGGAGTTGGCAAGCCAAAAAGAGTTACTTAGAGGTCAGATTTTTGCTCAAGATTATAAGATTCTTACCGTTAACCTATATAAGTGAATTGAGTACTTTTTCACTGGGTAGTTAAGGATAAAGCCTCAATAAAAATGGATGAAAACCACTGTGCTTAAAAATCTAGATCTGATTGCTCGACTAGAACGTTGTATTGATTTGCCAACACCACCAGGTGTGGCAGAGCAGATTATTGGATTAAGCGCAGATTCAAGCAGTAATATTTCTGTGTTAGCTGAGGTTGTCAGTTTAGATCCTGCTCTGACAGTAAAAGTATTACGTATGGCAAATTCTCCGATGTACTCACGAGCTGTGTCTGTGGATAGTCTGGAGCAAGCAGTGATGATGTTTGGATGGAATGGCACCTTAAACTTAGCGCTTAGTTTTTCACTAGTATCAAAAATAGATTCCTCAAAGTCGAAAGGACTCGACTATAACTTTTTTTGGAAACGGTCAGTGTCTGCAGCAGTAGCTGCAAAACATTTAGGAAAAGTTGTAGGTATAGATAGTAGAAAAGAAGATTTGTTTTTGCCAGGCTTATTACAAGATATTGGAATGTTGGCTTTAGATAAAGCAGTGCCTGATATTTACCTTGATATTAATACTGACCAACATCAACATAAAATTGTTCAACAAATTGAAAAAGATATTGTCGGCGCTGATCATGCTTCAGTAGGTGCTTGGCTGCTAGAAAAATGGAATTTGCCTGAAAGGATAATTAATTTAGTAGCCATTAGCCATAACGAAGAAAGATATGAAAACGTAGGGAATGCGACACCTGCTGAAAACTGTATAGAAGTATCAAATGTTATTGCTGATTGTATTTGTAGTGATGAATGTAAGAAAGACTTTCATTATGCAGCGAGTGTATGTGAAAAAATACTAGGCATGAATAAAGATGCATTTCTTTTTAACTTAGAAGGTATATCACAGGAAATTACAGAAACTGCAGCAATATTTGAGTTAGATGTGGGGGATCCAAGTCTCTTAAATTGCATTGCAGAGCAAGCAAAAGAATTATTGCTATTGCGCAGCATGGAAACATTAAGAACTGCGGAAGAATTACATAATGAAGCAGAGAATTTGGAAATAAAAGCCAAAAAACTAGA
>JBGCDX010000038.1:0-7201 GCA_045105815.1 Gammaproteobacteria bacterium | reverse complement strand
GGACCTTATTTGTAAACTATCATGCCAATTACCTGGACAAGCTAAGACTAAAAATCTAATTTGTCACTTCTTCTAGATACTCTATTTCCAACCCGTTTTCTGAAGTTTCATCATCAGCTTCATCACTAGCGCGAATCACGACTTTCCCACCGTTTTCCAAGCGACCAAATAGAATTTCTTCAGCAAGAAGCTTCTTAATATGTTCTTGAATAACACGCTCCATTGGGCGTGCACCCATTTTCACATCATAACCACGCTCCGCAATCCATTCTTTAGCAGAAGCCTCAACCTGTATCTCAATATTCTTAGATTCTAGTTGTGCTTCAAGCTTAGAAACAAACTTTTCTACTACATAGAGAATTGTTTTCTTATCAAGTGCAGAAAATTGAATGATTGCATCCATTCGGTTTCTGAATTCAGGCGTGAAAGTGCGCTTAATAATTTCTATACCATCTGCTTGATGGTCTTGAGAAGTAAATCCAACACTGCTGCGACTCATTTCAGATGCGCCAGCATTAGTGGTCATCACTAGAATTACATTGCGAAAATCCACTTTCCTACCATTTGTATCGGTCAGTGTACCGTGATCCATTATCTGCAATAAAAGATTGAATACATCGGGATGTGCTTTTTCAATTTCATCTAATAGCAATACACAATGCGGTGCTTTTAATACCGCATCCGTTAACAAGCCACCTTGGTCAAAACCTACGTATCCAGGAGGCGCGCCAATCAATCGTGAAACCGTATGACGTTCCATATATTCAGACATATCAAATCGCAATAACTCAATACCGAGAATCATTGACAATTGCTTTGTCACTTCTGTTTTACCTACACCTGTAGGTCCTGCAAATAAGAATGATCCAATAGGCTTTTCTTCGTCACCAATTCCTGAACGTGACATTTTAATTGCAGTAGATAAAGTAGTGATAGCATCGTCTTGACCAAACACAACTAACTTTAAATCACGCTCTAAATTCTTCAAAACCGTCGTATCATCAGAACTTACGTGCTTAGGTGGAATTCGTGCAATCTTAGACACCACATCTTCAATTTGCTTAACCGATATCGTCTTCTTGCGTGAAGATTTAGGCTTAATATTCATATTCGCGCCAGCTTCATCAATCACATCAATGGCTTTATCTGGCATAAAACGGTCATTGATATACTTATCTGCAAGCTCTGCCGCAGTCTTAAGAGCATTATCAGAATACTTAACATCATGGTGCTCTTCAAAACGACTTCGCAGGCCTTTTAAGATTTGAAAGGTTTCATCTACCGAAGGCTCGTCTACATCAATGTTTTGGAATCTTCTAGCTAAGGCACGATCTTTTTCAAATACACCACGGAATTCTTGATACGTAGTGGAGCCAATACATTTAAGTTCACCAGAACTTAGCATCGGTTTAATTAAATTGGATGCATCCATTACTCCACCTGAAGCAGAGCCTGCACCGATTACGGTATGAATTTCATCAATGAAGAGAATTGCACCCTCCTCTTCTTTTAATTGATGCAGCACACCTTTAAGCCGCTTTTCAAAATCACCGCGGTATTTAGTGCCTGCAACTAAGCCACCCAAATCTAATGAATAGATAACGCTGTCTTGCAGTATCTCTGGCACTTTCTTTTCAACTATTCGTTTTGCTAATCCTTCAGCAATGGCGGTTTTACCAACACCCGCTTCACCGACTAATAAAGGATTATTTTTACGACGGCGACATAGGATTTGCACAACACGTTCAACTTCATTATCACGTCCAATCAAAGGATCAATTTTCCCTTCAATAGCACGCGCATTCAGATTAGTTGCAAATCGCTCCAAAGGTTTAGGTGCCGGTGCGTCGCCATTTAAATCTATTTCTGGATCGCCAGTTAGTTCACTTTCTGATTCCATTGGCACTTTTGAAATACCGTGAGCGATAAAATTCACCACATCCAATCGTGCAACATCATGTTGCCCTAAAAGATAAACTGCATGGGACTCTTGCTCTCCAAATATTGCAACCAAAACATTTGCGCCAGTCACTTCAGCATCTTTTTTGCCAGAAGATTGAACATGAAAAACTGCGCGCTGCAATACGCGTTGAAAGCCTAAGGTTGGTTGAGTGTCGCGGTCATCCTCTTCAGGCAAAACAGGCGTGTTATCACCAATAAATTCTGCAAGTTCAGTTGCAAGTTTCGTTAAATCTGCTCCACAAGCTCGCAACACATCTGCTGCAGCTGGATTTTGCGTAAGCGCAAGCAGTAAATGTTCAACGGTCATAAACTCATGCCGTTTTTCACGCGCCTCTTTAAATGCGACGTTTAGTGTAAATTCTAGCTCTTTATTTAGCATGAGTACCTATCTTTAAAACCTCTACTTAAGCCTCTTCCATGGCGCAAAGTAATGGGTGGTTATTCATCCTTGAATAGTCATTTACTTGAGCAACTTTTGTTTCCGCAACATCGCGGGTAAATACGCCACATACACCTTTGCCTCGGGTATGAACGTGCAACATTATTCGAGTAGCTTTTTCACGATTCATCTTAAAAAAGTTCTCTAATATATGTACTACAAACTCCATTGGAGTGTAATCATCATTCAATATTACAACTTTGTACATCCGAGGTTGCTTGGTCTTAGGCTTCGCCTCTTGGACCGCCAATTCATCATCGTGGCGAATTTCTTCTTGATCAGACATACTCTATTGGCAAGCTATTAAATTAATATTATATACAGCACTATTTTGCAGCCTAGTGACAATATCTAAAACGCACCATTTGGCTTACTGTAAGGATACTGTGTAATACATAGTAAGATGGGTGCAAACAGAGTGAGTTTCAACCCTTTTCAATAATTTAGTTTAATAAATGACTCTATAATATTGAATTACATACTAATAACTGACATTATTTTGTGCTAGTAGTTGCCAATCACATCGAATTTTAATCTATCCATTAAGCCATTAAGTAAAATTTACATTCAAACATACTGATAAAAATTATGAACTGGGAACCACACATAACCGTCGCAGCCGTTATTGAACGAGATGAAAAATTCCTTTTGGTTGAAGAAATGATAGAAGGAACCCCCGTACTCAATCAACCTGCCGGTCATTGGGAATCGGGAGAAACGCTTATAGAAGCCGCACAACGTGAAACATTAGAAGAAACAGGCTGGGAGTTCTACCCGACTGCATTAGTTGGCATTTACCAATGGCAACATCCCCGCAAAGATGAAACCTTTTTACGTTTTACCTTTTGTGGCGATTGCAGCAAACAACAGATCACTACAGAACTCGATGACGGTATTTTGAATGCCGAATGGCATCATAAAGATGAAATTCTAGCGTTACCTGAAACCAGAGTCAGAAGCACCCTGGTCACCGAAAGTTTAAAAGATTATCTATCAGGAAAGCGTCAAGGTTTAGATATGATACGCAGCATCCATCAACATTGGTAATTTGCCCTCTGTCAAACATTTTTATTTTTTGTCAGATAAATATGGCAGATAAAATATGACAGATAAAATCATCGTTGGCATGTCTGGAGGCGTCGACTCTTCCGTTGCCGCACACCTATTACAAAAACAAGGCTTCAAAGTTGAAGGTTTGTTTATGAAAAATTGGGAAGAAGACGATGATGAAAAATACTGTTCTGCATCCGTTGACCTAGCTGATGCGCAAAGCATCTGCGATCAAATTGGCATTCCGCTGCATACTGTTAACTTCTCTAGTGAATATTGGGATCGAGTGTTTGAATATTTTTTAACTGAATATCGCGCAGGCCGAACCCCAAATCCAGATATTATATGCAATAAAGAAATTAAATTTAATGCTTTTCTAGAACACGCACTTAGCTTAGATGCTGACTACATAGCAACGGGACATTATGCTAACTGTGAAATTACCAATACTGATGCTTGTTTATTTAAAGGCTTAGATTCTAATAAAGATCAAAGCTATTTTTTACACACGCTAGACCGTCAACAATTATCTAAGTCGTTATTTCCAATTGGAAAAATAGAAAAGTCAGAAGTTAGAAAAATTGCCAAAGATAACAAGTTCGACACCTTTGACAAAAAAGACAGTACTGGTATTTGCTTTATAGGTGAACGAAAATTTAGAGACTTTTTAAAAAACTATATCCCTGCACAACATGGCGAAACCAGAACATTAGATGGCCAAGTAGTAGGTCAACACGACGGAGTCATGTTTTACACCAGTGGACAACGTCAAGGCTTAGGCATAGGTGGTCAACGTGAACATTCAGAAGAACCCTGGTACGTAACCAAGAAAGATGTTGAATCAAATTGTCTATATGTAGTGCAAGGTCATAATCATGAATCTTTATTTCATTCTAAGTTACGCACAAAAGAATTTCATTGGATAGCAGGCACACCACCCACTACACTTGAAAACCTAAAGGCTAAGACTCGCTACCGGCAAACTGACCAAGCTTGTTCAATTAGTCTTTTCAACAATAAAAGTTATGAAGTATTATTCGAAGAACCCCAATGGGCAATAACACCTGGGCAAAGCGTAGTGCTTTATCAAGGTGATAAATGCTTAGGTGGTGCTATCATTGAAGACCGTTACAAATAATTAAATTGGCCTTAAATTGTGTTTACCGTTTCAAAAGATCAAACATTAGCGCTAACTGGCTTATACCAATCGTTAGCACTCGTTCAAAATATTGCTTGGGAAGGCATTACTCAGCACTCATGTATGAATCCGACTATTGAAAGTGTATTAAAACTAAACCCTGATCAGTATATTGAAGTATATGGCTCAATAGATAACCTTCAACTTGGCATACAAACACTTAAAACAGCATTGCAGAATAAAAGTGAAAAACATGCCGTGGAACGAACCCGCTATGCCATCAACTTAATGTATCTAACCTCAAAGCTTGAAGAAAACAAACAAGCATTATCATCATTAGGCAGTCAGATAGAACGCATCAGCAATCAATATGATTCCGTTGCAGATTCATTTGAAGACATCACCCATGATTTAGGAAGCCTGTATCGTGAAGTAATCAGTCCTCTAGGGCCAAAAATTATAATCGAAGGAGATCCGGTATTTTTAAAAATGGATCAAAACGCTAGCAAAATTAGAGCACTTCTTTTAGCTGGTATCAGATCCATCATTCTCTGGAAACAAGCCAATGGCAAACGTTGGACCCTATTACTAGGAAGGAAATCTTTATTAGATAATATAATTGCCTTAGAACAGCGGATTTAATACCAAGTAACTAGCATCCCCTAAGCATTCACCACTTACAGGCAGTTACTCTTTAATGGGAAATATTTAATAATCACGCTCCCATATACACTACTTGCCAATAAGACTCAAAGCATCCTTATTAGGATTATCCTAACAAGGGAAATTTATCTATGCCCACTAATAATTTAATTCTTGGATGTATTTTAGCCATGTTTGCAGAGCTATGTTTTGTAGGTATGGGTTCATTGGTAAAATTACTTTCAGAAAATTTACCTAGCCAAAACATTCTATTTTTTAGAAACCTGTTTGGTTTACTTATCCTTTTACCTCTTATTTTAAAACTCGGTGTAAGCACCCTGAAGACGGATAATATTAAATGGCATTTCTTAAGATCCTTATCGGGCGTAACAGCCATGTATTGTTTCTTCTATGCCCTATCTGAATTACCTCTTGCAGATGCCATGTTGCTAAAAATAAGTGCACCTTTATTTATCCCCATCATTGCTTTCTTGTGGTTAGGTGAATATGTATCACTACGTGCCATCATGGCAATTATGATTGGTTTTCTGGGTGTAGTGTTAGTGATCAAGCCGACTGGTGCCGTACACATTGCATCCCTCGCCGGCTTAATGGGAGGCGCATTTGCTGCACTGGCCAAAGTCACCATACGAAGAATGTCTATAACTGAACCTACAAACAGAATTGTGTTCTACTTTGGCTTAATTAGTTTAATCATTTCATCCATTCCTATGTTTTGGTTTTGGCAAAATCCAGAAAACAAAGAATGGTTGCTACTTATTTTATTAGGCGGTTTTGGAACATTAGGTCAGCTATTTTTAACTAAAGCGTACCTTCTTGCACCTGCGAGTCGTATTGCACCTTTTACCTACTCTTCTATTTTATTTGCCGCGTTGATTGGCTGGGTATTCTGGAATGAACTGGTCACATTGTTAACGGTGACGGGTGCTTTATTAATTATTTCAGCAGGCATTATCATTTTACGAGAAAAACAAAGTAGTGATGCTTCCAAGACAGCACTTACAGAAGATGTTTCTTAAAAACTAAGACAGGTGTTCAAATGATGTCTGCTTCGACCGCCATGGATGGCGGAAGTGCAGAAATTACATCGTTACATGGATGTAACTTATTATGGCAACGCAGGAGCAGTTGCCGAGGAGCATATTTCTGCCGGCTAATTTAAATCATTTATTTTCTTGATGTCCGCTTTGGATGGAAACTATTCTTGGAGAATAATAAGGTAAAATTTAATGCTACTTCAGAAACCAAGCGCCTAAAATAATTAAAACTAAACCTAAAACATGAAGCGCTGTAATTCTAACATCTGCAAAAAGAGTTGAAAATACAAACGAAACTATTATACCTGTTGAGATTACTATGGTGATTGCATACGGAGTATTTTTAAAAGCGAAATACGCCGCTACACCAAATACAGCGTTACCTGATAATATTAAGGCAAAATCAATTGGGTTACTTACCGGAAGCAATAGCGCTTGCTTGAATGATGTAGCGCCACCCGCTCGTAGAGCAAAATATGAAATTGCAGTATAAGAAATAATTGTAGCAATTAATGCTAAAAACCAATTCATGTTATGAGTTGTGCCTTTTGGTTATCTGATATCATGCTTAGTAAGTACATGGATATACGCATATTAGGTGCATCAAGGATGATACATCAAATCTAATCTTTTTCTTTGGCAATATCCGCTAATGGCCAATTAGTAAGTACATGGATGTACGCATATGCGTTGCAACATGGATGTTGCTTCAATTTTAATTTTTATTTCGCCTTAATGTCCGCTTTCGGCCAATAGCAGACATTGGAACTATCTTTTTCTTAAAATGTAAATCGGCCATCATCATCTGATTTTTTATTCTCTATTTCAGTTATAGAGTTATTAATAGGTATTACTAACAATAAACCAATTACTAGAAATAGCCCCTTATCTAAGTAATTAACTATAGGAACG
>JBGCDX010000037.1:0-3406 GCA_045105815.1 Gammaproteobacteria bacterium | reverse complement strand
CCAATTATTATCATCGTAATCTCGAGAATACACTCTACAATCCGCCATGACATTATTTTCAGGTATCTGTACTTTTAACTGCTTTTTTATGATCTTTGTTTGCTGTTGATAATACGTAATTTGCTTATTACTTTCGTCATGCGCACCCAAAACATCTTCGGTAATACTATATGGAACCTCTTGTTGTTGGCTCACTACGAGCTCTATTTTCTTGACATCCGGCCTGCGCTCACCATGAATACGTAAACGATAAAACTTCTTTCCAAAGCGATTAAGTTTTATTTGATTATGCTTAACGACGGCATCATTTGTCTTTAGCTGAGCCAGGCTCACGCCTTTGACTACATTTTCCCAACTTTTAAAATCATCAGTGATATCTATATCTGCTGTGAAAAAGGTACTCACCTCTTGATTTAGCTGCCAATCTAATTTTAATTCAGTTCCATTTCCTTTTAATTCACCCACTTCACCAATATACACATCCACTTTAGAATTTGATGAATCTGTATCCATTGCACGTAGGCTTAAGCTAATATCTACACCTGAAGACTTATACTTCTCAATTAAGTTTTGCAGATCACTCGGGCCATCTGATTTACTGGTGAGTTTTGCAAAAGAAAGTGTAGTGGTACTTGTTTGAGAATCTTTCTTTTGTGTAGCAATTCTATGTGGCACAAGCCCACCGCTAGCATTAAACACGCGAACGTCATTTAAGTTAGCCGATTTAACCTTTTCATATACGTGATATGGAATTAAGATTTGTTGCAATGGTTTATCTTCTTTAACTATGATCTCACTACCTGCATAGAATGCTTGCATAGCAAGATCTTTATCTTCTGCATTAGCGACCGTCCACGTCATGCATGTAGATATCAAAAGAACTAGTATTATTTTCATGCTTCTGCTCCTATAGAACTGTCCTTGTTATTATTTTGGCTATTTTCTTGGCCATTGCCTTGGTCGTTTTCCTCACTGGTTTCTTCAGCGCTTTTTGGGGGTACTGGTGAAAAATATCCCACTAAAAGCAACAACACACCTACCACTAAGAATGCGATAATTCTTTCTATGGTTCCGGAATTGGATAAATCTACCAAGAACAATTTCACAACGACTACGCCCATTAATGCTGCACCAATCATCCAAGTCGCACGATGTAGTTTCCTTGAACTAAATACCATAATAGCCACGGCAATACTGGCCCACAATATTGAGAACGTCGCTTGTACAAGCTGAGATTCCAGCATAATATCCAAATCATAAGGAACACCTTTCCAGAAATGGATTATGCGCAATACAAATGCATTCACCCAAATAAACAAACCGATAAATAACAACCAGCTTGCACGTAACTTATTTGACACTTGAAGCTTATCTGCAAAGTTTGAGGTTATGCTCTGGTAATATTTCACCAAAGCCAATAAGGCCACTAACGTTGAAATATCTGCAGGATTTAAGAACGGAATATAGGCAAGTGGTGCCGGATCTCCAGGCCCACTTAGATTCATAAACAATGCCCAAAGCAACACATAGCCCGCAACGATCGTTGCACATACTTTCAGGTATGCTGTTTTATGTTTGAGAACGGGCCATTCTACTTTTGGCCCATAGGTACACAAGCACCACAAGGCAACGGAAGGCAACAAACCCCATACCATCCAATTCCAGGTCTGAGACCAATCTGCGACACGCTCTAGTCTCCAACCGAGCTCCCAAGTGATGACAACCAAGGTCATTAGAAATCCACTGACATGCATCCAGTCCGTGGCTTTCCGGTCATGGTTATCAAATTGGCGCAAGCACCAATATAATGCCGTAATAGCCACTGGCCAACCTATCCAACCACCTTCAGCCGTAGGATGTCCGTTAAAGATACCCACCACAAAGCCTATGAAGACCAGCAATGGCACATAAACATGCATGACATTGGCAAGCTGTGGCCATGACAGCCTCTTGGATGCAAACGTACTTGCAACCATAGTGATAGCCAAGAATCCTAACGCAGCCGCAAGATGATAATTATTAATATTTAGCGATAGAACTTCCGCCAAACCAAACAGAATCCATAATGCAAAACCCGCGACCAATAAAGCATGAGATATAAATGGATATTCGTATTTCGTGACTTCCGAACGATTTTTATATAACACGTAAGCGGCAAATATTATTGCAACGAATAATATAATTGAGCCTAAATAATCACGTGTACTAATAAGACCTGAAATTGATCCAATATTAAGATCGAGTATAAAGATAGCACTCGCAACCACTAGCAGAAGCAGGCCAAAAGCACGTGCTAACCATTGTTTTTGTCTTGCGCCTATCCAAACTATGGCCGCCCCTTCAAGTGCCCAAAGTGCAGATGTAATATTACTTTCAAACGCAAATGGAATAGTTAAGGTTGCAAAAACAATTCCAATACTTAGGAAAGATTCTGTAATAAGACGCTTATCATCACCCAGGCGTTTATTTAAGAAATAAGCAAGCATTATATAATAGAACGCGAGCGCTAATGAACTAAACGCCATGCCGTATTCGATGTTTTCAACTAGCTTTGATTGCAGTGCAAACGCGATTAAAGGCGTACCGAATACTATCGTTCCATCCACAATATTTTTAACATTCGACTGTTTTCGTACCGCATAAAAAACCGCAAGCAACGTATAAATAAGAAAGAATGCAATCAAGAACGGCTCTGTTGTGCTGAAATATTCAGGCTTATAGGCTTTGTATCCCCACATGCTTGCAATCACAAAGGTAAACACAAAGCTAATTACATTCAGCAGACGCCAAGATTTAAACCAAGCAATAAACAACACGCCAAGATTTAATACGATGTAGTATGAGAACAATGCCACATGACTACCTTGCCCAGTTGAAGCTAACACGGGAGCCAAGAATCCACCTACTGTACTTAATATCGCTAACGTTCTTGAATCTTGTTTAACCGAGATTATGGCTGAAGTCATTGCAATCAACACTAACAGTGCAAAAGAAATCGTTGGAGGCAATAAGTGATACAACCTAAATGCTGCATAGACCGTTAAATAAAGAAAACCTATTCCCCCGCCTTGCAAAGCTACAGCATAGCTTGGACGTTTATCTCGCAATCGCCAGCCCACCACCAGCATGGCAATCCCACCTAAGGCCACTGCGATTAGACGATATTCGATTGGAAATAATGCATTTTCTGCAGCGAGTTTTACCAGGAATGACACACCGAAAAAAAGCACCACCACACCGACTTTCACCAATACGTTACCCGTAGTGAAAAACCCTATCACCGCATTAAAAGTATTCGAGATTCCTTCTAATAATGCATTCTCTTTATATTCAACTGGTTTTATGGTTTGCTTATAATCACCCGCATTACTCTCACTCGAGCTAGCACCTTCTATATTATTGACAG
>JBGCDX010000036.1:0-3524 GCA_045105815.1 Gammaproteobacteria bacterium | reverse complement strand
TCAAACTGTGCCACAATTTATTAATGTATTGTATGGTGAAATATTAGAGACACATAAGGACGTAAGTAATTTCACGTCTTTTCTTCGTGTTGCTTGTGCGATCTTTTTTCATCGAAAAGGCGAGGTGATGCAAACACACTAAACGCACAAATTAATTATATTTTTTGTGCATAGTGCTTGAGTTAAATATGAACTTCCGTGTTGCTTCGTTTAATCTGCTTAATCTCGTGCGTCCTGGTGTGCGTTATTATGACCTGCCACCTCATACTGAAGACGAGCATGAGCGAAAAATAAAATGGATTGCTCAAACCCTAGATCGTAGCCAAGCAGATATTGTTGGGTTTCAAGAAGTATTTAGTAGCAATAGTCTGCAATCGGCAGTTTCGTTATCACAGCATTTCCCTGATGATGCGCAAGTGTTGTCACCTGGAGCGGATAAACAAAGTAATGAAGAAGAAAGCAAAGCATTGCGACCAAAAGTTGGTTTGGCAACACGCTTTCATATTGTACAACATGAATCGATTACGGAGTTTCCATCAAGTGTTGATTTCCAAATACCCAGCAAATCACCCGAAGGAATTGAGCAGCTTATTGATGTGCCGGTGAAGCAATTTGAACGTCCGCCATTACGCGCAGAAATTTCAATACCGGATACAGATGTAACGGTTATCGTGTATGTCGCGCATTTAAAATCAAAACGACCCATATATAAAGATGGTGAAGATCGGGAAAATCCAATTCATCGTGCATTAGGCTCATTACGTGCACAAGTAATACGTAGTTTAGAAGCCACAGCGCTTCGCGCACGGATCGTTAATGATATAGAAAAGAACCGGCAGCCATTAATTATGTTAGGTGATCTAAACGATACTGTTGAGAGCACCAGCACACAAATTATTGCTGGCCAAGCCCCACATTTTCGTTGGCCTGCTAAAATAAAACGTATGTATTGGGATGTGTTGCTATACAGCACTAATACCATTCAAACACGACAAGATTTAAAAGACTTCAGTTACACCCATATACATCATGGTCAACGCGATGTGTTGGATCATATTTTAGTCTCACAAGAATTCTATCATCGTAATGCCAAACGAATAGGCAAGGTAACTTACCAACATATCTTTAATGACCACTTGTTTGATTGGTCATTGACAGAACGTGAACCTAGTCGCGTGATGTCTGATCATGGAATTCCGGTGGCGGAGATCGAATTGGATAAGTTGAGTGAAAAATAAACGGCTGTAGACATATTAATTATTTTTTATAATGTAAATTTTAAACGTGAAAGATCTAAAAAAAGTTTTTCGTAATCTAGAAAAAGAAATGAAGCAATCAAGTTGGTTTGATAGTGGCTGGGAGATTTATAACCGCGGTGTTTATCTGCAACTCTATAAGGACGACTGGCACAATCAGAAACAAGGGGGAATTCATTTTGAAACTTTTATTGAGGCCAGAGAAGTAAAACAAAAAGCATTCCCAATTTGTATGCATGTGGAGGAAGACTGCCCTTCGCAGCACGCGTTCATTCAAGAGTTTATGGCGTTAGAAGGAGATCGTATAAAGAATTGGAAGGGCTATCAGATCGGTGAGGGCTACAGCATTTGCAAAAGAACACTGCCCTTGAATTTTAAGAATCTGGAACAGCGGTTACTCGAAGAGTTCAACAGGCTTCGGCAGCTGGAGAAAGGGATAGAACAGGCACTGAGTCTAGTTCAATCCTAGTCTAAATAAAGACACTCAATCAGGATGCGTGAAAATGAACGCTTATGGTCGAAGTAGGCATTCAGGAAGTAAGCATCAAGGAGAAGCAGGTTGGGATCAAAAATAATCATAGTTTAACGTCCCAGAGTGGTCATTCGCAACATCTAACAAACTTTAGCTTTTTGTAAAGAGACTTCTGACGATAGGTAAAGTGGTTGATTTTGCGTTTGTAATTCCTGTGATCTTCTATAAGACCAAGTTTCAGCTAGTTTAGAAAAAGCTAAGCAGGCAGGACTTTTATTTACACCTTTTTGTCTAATCAAAGAAATTACTTTACGAGGTAATTCGGGATGTATATCTATAGGATAGAGTCCATTTTGTTTTTCTACTATGCTGATAGGAAGTATGCTTGCACGTGTGCCGAGATGAACCATTTCGATGATTACGCTTAGTGAATTAGTTTCAATTGCAATATGTGGCATGATAGCGTGCTCAAGGCAATATTCGTCAATGTGATCACGCAGCGCAAAGTTACTATTTAACAGAACGAGTGATTCCTCTCCAAGCATAGATGCGCTAATTTGTGTTGTTTTTCCTGCTAATGGATTTGAATTTCCGACAGCTAAACATAACGTTTCTTCAAAAAGTTTATGTATGTCAATATTTTCCGATTGAGAGGTTGTCTCCAGTGGAGTGCTAAAGACAATACCAATATCAATTTTGGATTTGTTAAGAGCAGTTTCAATGCTGCTTTGCGGCATTTCTAAAGTGCTTAATGTAATTCCAGGATAGAGATTGTTAAAGTCTTCCAATAAGGAGCATGTTAAATAATCTGTAATTGGGGTCCATCCAACGCGTAGAGAACCACGGCTGAGATCTTTTACTTCATGTACCGCTCTAGCACCTAAACTTAATTCAGACCAAGCGCGTTGAACATAATAAATATATATTTGACCAGCATTTGTTAAAACTATTTTTTTGCCCGACCGATCTAATAGCGGAGACCCTATTGATTCTTCTAATAGTTTAATTTGCTGGGACAATGTTGGTTGAGACACATGTAATGCTTCTGCGGCTTGGGTAAAGCTGCAATATTTGGCAATTGCCATAAGATATTCTAAAGAGCGTGGAAAGATAATGCTTCGGTCCATTAATGCGCTCCAATACTAAGTTAGATTTAACATTTATAAATAAAAATTACTTTGATTTGTAAATAAAGCCCCGCAGGGTTTGGGCGGGGCACATTTTATAGTTTAGGAGAATATATGGAGGAGTTCTCTAAACTGTAAAGTTAATAAATATGAAGCAACATGTATGCCAGAAAAATATTGATGGAAGTTCAATACTATTGATGGCGTTTTAAATGGTAAAGAATGGTTCGGCACCAATTAAATGCAACTATGCACTAAATTGAAGCAATTCATGTTTTTAAAATAATGTAATTTTAAACTAAACGCGAATGTCCGCTATTGGTCAAAAGCGGACATTAATCAGAATTAAATTTGAAAGCATTGTTTAAGATGCGACTCTTATTCGCACATTGTATGTGCTTATTAAATTGGACGTAAGCAGTCATTCAATATAAAACGGGTTCTGCATTTTCTGTTCCCAATGCCACGATGGCTTCTGGATTGCTTGAACAAATTGATACTTCTACTTCGGTTAGGTTAGCTTGCGGTTCTTTAATGAATGCGGTGAACTTAACTTGTGCGCCAGGTAAAAATTCTTTCCAAAATTCCTGCCTAGAGGTTTTCATAGATAAGAATATATAGTTGGCAATAATCAGGCGTTCATCCAATAGTCTAATTTTTACTTCTGGC
>JBGCDX010000035.1:0-4748 GCA_045105815.1 Gammaproteobacteria bacterium | reverse complement strand
ATTTCCGTAAATGATGGTGACAGTGTTAATTCAGGTCAGGTTGTAGCAACTTGGGACCCACATACTCATCCAATCATTACAGAGGTTGCGGGTAAGGTGCAGCTAACAGACTTTGCTGAAGGCGTGACAGTTGAGTCATTTACAGATGAAGTAACTGGTTTAAGTTCCACTGTGATTTCTGATCCAAAGAGTCGACCAGCAGCAGGTAAAGATTTGCGTCCTTCGTTAAATTTATTAGACGATAAAGGCGAGCCATTGACGTTCGCAGGCACTGAAATTCCTGCAACGTATATGTTGCCGCCAGGTGCATTAGTAAATCTTCAAGATGGAAATTCGGTGGACATGGGTGATGTGATCGCACGTATTCCTCAAGAGGCTTCTAAGACTCGTGATATTACAGGTGGTCTACCACGAGTGGCTGACTTATTTGAAGCACGTAAGCCGAAAGAACCAGCTGTGTTAGCCGAACAAACGGGAACAGTTAGTTTTGGTAAGGATACAAAAGGTAAAGAGCGTTTGGTGATCACTGATGAAGATGGTGAATCCACAGAAGTATTGATACCAAAATGGAGACAAATCAATGTGTTCGAAGGTGAGCATGTTGAAAAAGGTGAGGTGGTTGTAGATGGTGAGCTTAACCCTCATGACATCTTGCGACTGCTGGGTGTAACCACGCTTGCTGAATATTTAGTGAAAGAGATTCAAGATGTATACCGACTTCAAGGTGTGGGTATCAATGACAAACACATTGAAGTGATCTCAAGGCAAATGCTCCGTAAAGCAGAAATTGTTGATCCAGGTGACACGATTCACTTGCGTAATGAGCAAGTTGAAAAATCACGTTTATTAGATTTGAACGATAAATTAATAGCTGAAGGTAAGCAGCCTGCAACTTTTAATCCTGTGCTACTTGGGATTACTAAAGCGTCATTGGTGACTGAGTCGTTTATTTCTGCAGCTTCATTTCAAGAGACGACACGCGTACTTACCGAAGCTTCGGTGCGTGGTTCAAGAGATATGTTGCGCGGATTGAAAGAAAACGTAATTGTTGGTCGTTTGATTCCGTCGGGCACGGGCTTGGCGTATCACGAAAAGCGCCAAATGGATGCACTAGCTGCAATGTCAGCTGATGACGATGGAAAAGATAATGAGGCAATGCCTGAAGCAATGATGGAAGAAGCATTGGCAGAAGAGCTAACGAATGCTGAAGCCAATTCTGATGCCACAAACAATGCAGGTGAAGAAAGTCCGTCGGTAGAAAGCTAATTAGCGATTTCAAATGGGCCTAAACTGGTTCTTAATGGGTATAAGCCTATAGGAAGCAATGTATTTCAATAATTAAAGCAAGGGTTTGCTTGACAGTATAGCCACGGATTTCTACAATTCCGCGGCTATACACAGGCCGATATTTTATCGGCCTGTGTCGATTCTGCCCTTATATATTTAAGCTCGGTGTATATAGCCGATATATTTACAAAAGAAAAATTTATGGCAACAACAAATCAATTGGTACGTAAACCTCGTAAGCGTAAAATAGAGAAAAGCAATGTTCCTGCTCTGGCCAGCTGCCCACAGAAACGTGGAGTATGCACACGTGTTTATACGACTACCCCAAAGAAGCCAAACTCAGCATTACGTAAAGTAGCACGTGTGCGTCTAACCAATGGCTTTGAAGTTACCAGCTATATCGGTGGTGAGGGGCATAATTTGCAAGAACATTCGGTAGTGCTTATTCGTGGTGGGCGTGTGAAAGATCTACCAGGTGTGCGTTATCACACTGTACGCGGAAGTTTGGATACACAGGGTGTGCAAGATCGTATGCAAGGTCGTTCTAAGTACGGTACTAAGAAGCCTAAGTCTTAAAAACTAACAGTAAATTCATTAAGTCTATAAAAGAATTAAAAGAGTAAGTTGCCATGTCGAGAAGAAGAGAAATACCTAAAAGAGAAATTCTACCAGACCCTAAGTTTGGTGATTTGTTGGTTGCTAAGTTTGTAAATATGATGATGAAGCATGGTAAAAAATCTACTGCTGAAAAAATACTTTATCAAGCATTTGATAGTGTTAATAATAAGAGCGGTCAGGACGGGCTAGAGGTATTTAAGAAAGCCCTAGAAAATGTTCGCCCATTTGTTGAGGTGAAATCACGTCGCGTAGGTGGTGCTACTTATCAAGTGCCCGTAGAAGTGCGCCCAGTTCGTCAAACCACACTGGCTATGCGTTGGATTATTGATGCCGCAAAGAAACGTGGTGAGAAATCGATGATTAATAAACTAGCCGGTGAGTTATCAGATGCTGCGGAACAAAAAGGTTCTGCAATGAAAAAGCGTGAAGAAACTTTACGTATGGCAGAAGCAAATAAGGCCTTTTCACATTATCGTTGGTAGCGTGAATAGCATTCACTCATGGCGCGTAAGACTCCAATCTCGCGATATCGAAATATCGGTATCATGGCGCATATTGATGCAGGTAAAACAACCACAACAGAACGAGTCCTTTTTTATACAGGAATCTCGCATAAGATAGGTGAAGTTCATGATGGTGCTGCTGTCATGGATTGGATGGAGCAAGAGCAAGAGCGCGGAATTACAATTACCTCTGCAGCAACCACTTGTTTTTGGCGTGGAATGGCGGGCCAGTTCGATCAGCACCGCATAAACATAATAGACACCCCTGGTCACGTAGATTTTACTATTGAGGTAGAGCGATCGCTACGTGTGTTAGATGGTGCCTGTGCTGTATTTTGTGCAGTAGGTGGCGTCGAGCCGCAGTCTGAAACTGTGTGGCGTCAGGCAGATAAGTATCGTGTGCCTCGTATGGCCTTCGTGAATAAGATGGATCGTACGGGTGCAAATTTTTTGCGTGTAGTCGAACAAATTCGTGAACGATTAGGCTCGCATGCAGTACCCATTCAATTAGCAATCGGAGCAGAAGAAAATTTTCATGGTGTAGTAGACCTAATCAAGATGAAGGCGGTTTATTGGGATGAGGCCGATCTTGGCGCTAGCTTTGAAGAGAAAGAAATACCGCCAGACATGATGGAAGAGTGTCAAAAGTGGCGTGAGGAGATGGTGGAAGCTGCAGCCGAATCCTCAGAAGAGATAATGGATAAGTACCTAGAGGAAGGAATCTTATCAACGGATGATATTCGCAAAGGATTGCGCCACCGAACATTAGCAAACGAGATCGTGCCGACATTATGCGGTTCAGCCTTTAAGAATAAAGGCGTGCAAGCAATGCTTGATGCGATTGTGGAGTATATGCCGTCACCCATTGATGTGCCTGCTATTCAAGGTATTTTAGATGATGGCAAAGATACTGAGGCCGAAAGAAAATCCTCAGACGATGAGCCATTTGCTGCGTTAGCTTTTAAGATTGCAACGGACTCATATGTAGGAGCTTTAACCTTTTTTAGAGTCTACTCTGGCGTGTTGAAGTCTGGAGATTCGGTATATAACTCTATAAAAGGGAAGAAGGAGCGTGTTGGTCGAATACTGCAAATGCACGCAAACTCACGTGAAGAAATTAAAGAGGTGCGAGCAGGAGATATTGCTGCTGCGGTTGGATTAAGAGATGTAACGACCGGTGAAACGCTTTGTGATGCAAAGCATGTTATCAAGTTAGAGCGAATGGAGTTCCCGGAACCCGTGATTTCGGTTGCGGTGGAGCCAAGGACGGTAGCGGACCAAGAAAAAATGGGTGTAGCTTTGCAGAAATTAGCTCAGGAAGACCCATCATTTCGTGTGAAGACAGATGAAGAGTCTGGGCAAACCATAATTTCCGGAATGGGTGAATTGCACTTAGATATTATTGTTGATCGCATGAAGCGTGAATTTAGTGTCGAAGCAAATGTGGGTGCACCACAAGTATCATATCGTGAATCAATAAAAACTAATGTTGATCATGAAAGTAAATTTGTGCGACAGTCCGGTGGTAAGGGCCAATATGGGCACGTGTACTTGCGACTTGAACCTCAGCCTCAGGGTGATGGATTTGAGTTTGTAAATGAGATTTCAGGTGGTGTAGTGCCTCGTGAATATATACCTGCTGTTGAGAAGGGTGTAAAAGAGGCGCTGGATAACGGTGTAATTGCTGGTTATCCCGTAGTTGATGTCAAAGTTACTTTATATGATGGTTCATTTCACGAGGTGGACTCCTCGGAAGTAGCATTTAAAATAGCAGGCTCAATGGGTTTTCGTGAGGGTATGCAGAAAGCAGACCCGGTTTTATTAGAGCCGATTATGAAAGTGGAAGTAGTTACACCCGAAGAGTATATGGGTGATGTAGTAGGGGACTTGAATCGTCGCCGAGGCATGGTAGGTGGAATGGAAGAGTGCCCAATGGGCAAAGTAATTCGTTCTGAAGTACCATTGTCAGAGATGTTTGGTTACGCGACGGATTTGCGTTCAGCAACGCAAGGCCGTGCTACCTACTCGATGGAATTTGATAAATATAAAGAAGTTCCTAACAAGCTTTCTGACGGTATGATTAAAAAGAATTTTTAATAAGTTTTATAAAGTAATTTTTGTAAATTGTTGATGTAGATATCTTTTGTGAGGTAAAAGAAAATGTCCAAAGAGAAGTTTGAGCGTAATAAGCCGCATGTGAATGTGGGCACGATTGGTCACGTAGATCATGGTAAGACCACCTTAACGGCGGCGTTAACCAAAGTAATGGCTGAGGCGTCAGGTGGCGAATTCAAAGCCTATGATCAGATTGATAATGCTCCTGAAGAGCGCGAGCGCGGT
>JBGCDX010000034.1:0-10794 GCA_045105815.1 Gammaproteobacteria bacterium | reverse complement strand
TCTCCTGATTTATTTGATCAAGCTGATGATTCTTATCGACCGCTTGCAGATCGTATGCGCCCCAACACTTTGGATGCATTTGTGGGCCAGACACATTTACTCTCAAAAGATAAGCCTTTAAGAGTTGCAATAGAACACGGCAAATTACACTCAATGATATTTTGGGGTCCGCCTGGTACGGGGAAGACCACACTCGCTCGTATTATTTCAAACACATCTGATTCTCAATTCATACCTATATCAGCAGTATTATCAGGTGTAAAAGAAATACGCCAATCAATAGAGCTAGCCAAAGCTCATAACCAAAACGCTAATTCACGTACAGTATTATTTGTTGATGAGGTGCATCGCTTTAATAAAGCGCAGCAAGACGCTTTTCTGCCACATATAGAGGATGGCACGATTTATTTTATCGGTGCGACGACAGAGAATCCTTCATTTGAATTAAATAATGCTTTGTTATCAAGAGCCCGAACTTATGTTTTAAAAAGGCTCACACACGATGATATTCAAAATTGTATTGAGCAAGCTATAAAAAATAAAGAATATGGTTTACATGGTCAGGTTGATAGTATTCAACAAGAGGCAAAAGAAATATTAGCAAATTCAGCTGATGGTGATGCACGACGTGCACTTAATTTTTTAGAAATCGCAGTCGATTTATTAGATGAACATGAAGATGAGAAAATAATAACTAAAGAAATTATTCAAGAAGTAACATCTCAATCATTACGACGTTTTGATAAACAAGGCGAATATTTCTACGATCAAATCTCTGCATTACATAAATCTGTGCGTGGTTCAGATCCGGATGGAGCACTCTATTGGTTTTGTCGTATGATTGACGGTGGATGTGACCCACATTATGTGGCTCGCAGGGTTGTGAGGATGGCGAGTGAAGATATAGGGAATGCAGACCCGCGGGGATTGCAAATCACTTTAGATGCATGGAACACCTACGATCGCTTAGGATCGCCAGAAGGCGAATTAGCTATCGCGCATGCAATCGTTTATTTAGCCTGTGTACCAAAAAGTAATGCTGTGTATACTGCCTATAAAGCCGCAATGAGCGCTGCAAAAGAACATGGTACTTTAGAAGTTCCTATGCATCTGCGTAATGCCCCGACTAAACTTATGAAAGAAATAGGTTATGGTGAAGGGTATCGCTATGCGCATGACGAAGAGGATGCTTATGCAGCGGGTGAGGTGTATTTGCCGGAAGAACTGCAAGATTCGCAATTTTATCATCCCGAAAATCGTGGTCTCGAAGCGAAGATAAAACAGCATTTAGAAACATTGCGCCAAAAAATTAAATAGAAGAAACAAGTAATTAATACAAACAATAATTTAATAAAAAAGGATTGTGTGAATGGATCAGTTGAAATTATCAAAGGAACTCATCGAAAAAATTGAAAAAGTGTTAGTCGAAGAGGATGAACGAGCAAAAAACCCACTGCTTGCTGGGCAATATCTCGCAGCAATTATTGGATTCATTGTAGGTAATCATGATTTACCTTCTGGTGAAAAGAACGAAATCATGAATGAGTTGAATGCTTTTTCTAAATACGTTTACGACGATATAACCAAACAAAGACAGCAAACTATGCAGCCAAAAGGTGAAGCTTTCGGTATTTGGAAGCCCGGGCAAAGTTAAATTCTATTCTTAAGATAACTTCAATTGACAATAGTGCGTTTAATTTGAATTTGGCAGATTACCAAAGCTAAGGTAATCATAATATTCAGCACAGTGCTTATTCATGCCTCTTTCACTGGTTTGGGTTTGCATGTCTTTATGAACGATAGTCCATTCATTGCATGTTTTGGCTAAACGCAGCCCATTCTCATCTATTTTTCTTTGTTCAATTGACTTTTTATGGTCAGCTGGGTTTTTGGGTGTTTCAGATTGAGCGTGCGAGTCTGATTGTGTCTCAGGGCTCAGTTTCACGGTTTCACGAGTTACTTTGTTTGGTTTTGATTCTGATTTAGTTTTTGTAGTAACAATAGGTGCATTAGCTGCAGTTTTAGAAACCTCTGTCGAATTTTTTTCATTCTGTTTATGAATGTATTTTGTGGTGATGAAGCTTGATGCCAAATTACCAACCGCTACACCTAGTATTATCAATACTAACAACCCTACATAGTTTGCTTTTGGATTCATATATTTCCCTGTATGGATTTAATCACGTCTTAGCTTGTCTGATATAGCAATCGGAGTTGGATATTTCAAGACAATTAAGTATGTAGAAAGGATAAAACTGACTATTGTGCAAACTTGTATAAAGTTAGAAGCCTTTAGGCTAATAAGGCCTGTGCTGAAGGCTACAAAGCCTAATAGTAATGAAAACTCACTTAGTTGGCCTAGACGCACACCAATTTCTTTGGAATCTTTGTCAGATTCGCCGCTTTTAGAGATCAAATATTTGAATACATAAGGTTTTACAAGTAATAAAATAACACTTGTGATAATGGCAGGTAAAAGCAATTTCCATGCTAGACCAATATCTAAGCTTGCGCCTAATGAGAAGAAGAAAATCACTAAAAAGAAATCACGAATCGGTTTTAAACTTTCAGAAATATAAAAAGAAATAGGTCCTACTGCAATCGCAACTCCTGCAATAAATGCACCAGTTTCATGTGACAAGCCAATATAATGAGCGAGTTCTGCAATACCTAAACACCAACCAATGGCTAATAAGAATATATATTCTTTTATCTTATCGAACTTTGACATTAGTTTAATCAACACAAAGCGCTCAACTAGAAATGCAAAGGCGATTAGACCAGGTAGTGCTAGTGCGAGTTTCCCCAATGCAAATAAAGTGTTGGTATCAGTGCTTTGCGTTTCAATTAAAAGTAAAAGAATAATCGCTAAGATATCTTGCAGTAGTAGAATGCTAATAATGATTTCACCAACATGTTGGTGATGTAAAACAGTCGTAGGAAGCAATTTTAGACCTATGATTGTGCTTGAGAACATGAATGCAGCGGCTATGATTAATTTATCCATAAGCGGTAATTGCAGTGCCATGGCAGCAATAAACCCTATTATCGCAAATACAAGTGAAGCCCCAAATGTGATTAATGTCGATTGTTTGATTGAAGCAACTAGTTTTTGTGGGTGCAGGTTTAACCCTAGTAGGAAAAGCAGAAACATAATGCCAACTTTGGCAATTTGTTGGGAAAATTCGGTGTCTGGGACAAAATTAAATACAGAAGGTCCAAGAATGATTCCAACTGCTATATAGGCAACTAATAGGGCTTGTCTCGCAAATAGTGCGATTGTGGCAAGTGCTGCAGCACTGGTGAAAATAATAAAGATGGAAAATATTATTGATTCAGAGGATGAGGCATTGATGTCCATCTAAACGACTCCAGAAGAAAGTAATCTTTTATGCTAACAGTTCAATCCAGTGCTTAACTGGTATTTTTGTGCCAGATTGAATATGCATGAGGCATCCAATATTTGCGGTTACGATCATGTCGGGTTGATGTTCTTGTAGGTTGGTTAGTTTATCTTTTAATAACTTCGAAGACATTTCAGTTTCTAGTAAAGAGTAGGTTCCAGCAGAGCCACAACATAAGTGAGAATCTTTGACTGCTGTTAAGTTATAACCCGCTTGTGTTAGTTTTGCTTCGATTTTCCCGTTGATCTGCGATCCATGTTGCAGGGTGCAGGGACTGTGGAATGCAATGGTTTTATTTCTATCAAAAGAGGTGCTGAGGGTAAGTTCGCTAGCTAATTCAGAAAGATCAATGCAGCGTTTTGATATGAATTTAGCCTTTTCTGAATAGGCGTTATCATCTTGCATGATAGTTATATATTGCTTTATAAATGAACTGCAACCACTTGAATTAATTAATATTTTTTCATAACCAGAATTGAGCATTTGATACCATTGGTCAATATTATTTCGTATGGTGGCATGTGCTCGGTCAAGTTCAGTTAAATGGAAGGCCAGAGCACCACAACAGGCAGCATTTACTTCATCGAGTTGAATATCAGAATTTTCTAATGCTTTTTTAGTCGCTAAATTGATTTGTGGTGCTGCCGCATTTTGCACACAACCTTTTATAGTAAACATTTTTCTAGTCGCGGTGGTATGCAGCTCTTTCTCCGAAGCAGAATTAGATGACAGTTTGATTTTATCGGGTATTTTGTTTGCTAATGTAGTTGGTAGGAAAGGCTTACAAATACGAGCTATGCTTAGTAGTAAGCCGACACGGTACGAATTAGAGAATGCATGTAAAATCAATTTGCGTTTAATTTTACTAAGTATTGGACGTTGTATGGAGGTATTTATATGCTTCCTGCCAATATCGATCAATTCCCCATATTTAACACCAGAAGGACAGGTGGTTTCACAGGACAGGCACGTCAAGCATCGGTCTAGGTGCTTTAAACCTGTTTCATTTGAAGAATCTGCATTGTTGTCTTCAAAAAAGTTTTTAATCAAATAAATTCGACCGCGAGGGCCATCTAATTCATTACCGGTAAGTTGGTAAGTAGGGCATGTAGCATTACAGAACCCACAATGCACGCATTTGCGTAATATTTTGTTAACGCGTTCGCCATCAGCTGTTTGGATGAATTCTGGTGTAAAAGAGGTTTGCATGACTGATTATAGCTCAGTAAACATTTTTCCAGGGTTTAGGATTTTAGCTGGATCAAAAACCTGTTTAAGCTTTTTATGCAATGCGAATGAAGCTTTAGGAAGAGGGTGAAATATCTGATTCGTTACATCGCCTTTAAATAATGTCGCATGACCACCTGCTCGATCCACTTCTGTGCGTATAGTTTTTTCATCTTCTTCACTGCTATACCATCTAAGTGCTCCATTCCATTCCATCACATTGTCACCAAGTATGTTTAACAAACGAGTGTTAGGTGGGACAGATAGTCTCCATAACGGTTTATTGGCTTTAAAAAAAACATGGGTTTGTTCTTTAATGCTATTCCAGAATACATTGTGGTTATTTGCTAATTCACCTCCAATGCTTTTCTTGCATGCTTCAATTGCAGATTCAGAACTTGATAAACGGATGAATAATTCGCTTCCATCATAAAATGATGCTGAAATTGGCATAGGCGTATTGGCCCATTGGTTCAATTTTTCAATTGCTGTGTCGCAATCAACACTAAGCACAATGGTTTGTTCGCTTTCAGGTTTTGGTAATAATCGTAAACTAACAGACATAATTACACCTAAAGTACCCAGTGCACCACACATTAATCTAGACACGTCGTAGCCAGCAACATTCTTCATTACTTTTCCACCAAAATGAAGCGTTTCACCTTTTCCATTTATTATCTCAGTACCTAATATACAGTCCCGCACATTACCAGCGCTTACGCGTCTTGGGCCGGCTAATCCACACGCTATTGTGCCACCTAAGGTTGCATTAGCTCCAAAGCAAGGGGGTTCGCAAGGTAAAATTTGATTTTGATCAGCAACCGCTTGTTCAATTTCTAACAGAGAGGTTCCGCTTCGTGCAGTTATATATAGTTCTGAAGGTTCATATTCTATAATGCCTGTATGCTCGGCTAACGAAAGAGATTTCGCATCAATACTTCTTCCGTAAAACTGTTTCGTTTTCCCTGCATTAATATTTAAAACTTGTTGATGTTGGAAGGCATCTTGAATGCTAGCAGAGATGTCATTGCAGTGATCTGGCATGATGTTTTATTGGAACCTCAATTTTAAAAACGAGGGAGTTCAGGGTGAGGAAGTTTGCCTTGATGAACATGCATTGCACCTAATTCAGCGCAGCGATGTAGAGTCGGGATGGCTTTACCAGGATTAAGTAATTCATGTTCATCGAATACTGCTTTAATTGCATGGAAAGTGCTTATTTCTGCTTCGCTAAATTGCACACACATCTGATTGAGTTTTTCTACTCCGACACCATGTTCTCCAGTAATCGTCCCACCGACCGTTACACAAAGTTCTAAAATTTCTCCTCCGAGCTTTTCAGCTATTTCTAGTTCACCTGATATATTTGCATCGTAAAGAATTACGGGGTGAAGGTTGCCATCGCCGGCATGAAATACATTGGCAACACGTAAGCCATATTTTTCTGAAAGATTGCTGATGTTCTCAAGTACATGTGCTAAATGTTTCCGAGGTATTGTTCCATCCATGCAATAGTAATCAGGTGTTAAATTACCAAGTGCTGGGAAAGAGGCTTTACGACCAAGCCACAATAACTCTGCTTCATGTTTGTCCTTAGCAACTCGCACCTCAATGGCTTGGTGTCCACTTAGGATTTTTTTAACTAATTGAACTTGTGTTTCAAGTTCTTCATCAAAACCATCTAGTTCACATATTAAAATAGCAGCTGCATTGGACGGATAACCAGGGCTGCAATACATTTCTGTTGCTTGAATGGTCAATTGATCTAGCATCTCTAGGCCTGCAGGTATTACACCATTAGATATTATGCCGTTGACTGCATCACCAGCCTTTTGAATATTGTCAAAAGCCGCTAATAATACTTTTTTGTTGTGCGGATGAGGGAGTAGTTTTACCGTGACCTCTAAAGTAATGCCTAACATACCTTCAGAGCCTATCATCAGTGCGAGCAAGTCATAGCCAGAAGAATCTAAATTCTTTCCACCAAGTTCTAAGATTTCACCTTCTATGGTTAGAATTTTTATGGCTAGGATGTTGTGTAAGGTAAGGCCGTATTTGAGGCAATGTACTCCACCTGAGTTTTCTGCAATGTTACCGCCGATAGTGCACGCAATCTGGGATGAAGGGTCAGGTGCGTAATATAGTCCAAAAGGCTCGGCCGCTTCTGAAATAGCTAGATTGCGAACCCCTGGTTGTACAGTTGCTGTTCTGTTTTGCGTATCTATTTCAATTACTCGATTCAACTTGGCTAAATTGAGAAGAATTCCGTCTTTATGAGGTAATGCGCCCCCAGAAAGGCTAGTGCCAGCACCACGAGCCACGATTGGGATTCGAAATTCATTGCATATCTTTACAATGGATTGAATTTCTTCGATGTTGCTGGGTAATAACGCTAGTCGTGGAAGTTGTCTATAGGCAGTTAATGCATCGCACTCATAAGGCTTCAACTGTTCATTTTTATCTAAGACAGCGTCTTTAGGCATTACCTTGCAGAAATGATTGGCAAGATCTGCTGTTGTAATTGGTTCAGGCATGAATTAACTAAGTTGCTCTTATGATTACTATTTCGATGTATCGCAATATACCATTGATTGGTACCATTCGTGATAATCGAAAGCATGAGAATTTAGGAGAAAACTTTGATTTTGGTGGGTGTTGCTATAGGTGGAGCAATAGGCTCTGTTTTGAGGTATATGATTCATACACAATCTACTCAATGGTTTGGTCACTCATTTCCATACGGTACGCTATTGATAAACGTCGTTGGATCACTATTGATTGGATTTCTTTCATATACTTTCATTGAGCGGATTGCCGTTTCTGAAGAAGTTCGATTTGCGGTTTTAGTAGGGGTGTTGGGTGGTTTTACGACATTCTCTACCTTCTCATTGGAAACATTGAATCTGATTTTACAAGGACATTTTATAAGCGCTGTAGGCAATGTGCTTTTAAGTGTTAGCGCCTGTTTGTTGGCTTGTTTTCTTGGCTTGAGTTTGGCTCGTGCCCTTTAATTCTCTTTAACTTAATTTATATAATATTAACTTATCCATGTTAGATCCAAAATTAATACGTACAGAATTTGATGAAGTTGCTAAACACTTAAGCCGTCGCGGTTTAACGCTTGATAAGCAGCGCTTTACCGAATTAGAAGAAAAGCGTAAACACCTGCAAATTCAAACTGAGGATTTACAAAGCTTACGGAATAAAAATTCAAAACTTATTGGTCAAGCGAAATCTAAAGGTGAGGATGCGAGTGAAATTCTTGCTGCGATGGAACAGGTTAATCAAGATTTAAAAAGCAATGAAGCACAACTAGAAGTTTTGTTAAGTGAAATGCAGACATGGATGCTTGAATTGCCAAACCTTCCCGATAAGTCAGTGCCAGATGGAAATAGTGAAGATGATAATCATGAAGTAAGAAAGTGGGGTGATATTCCAAGTTTTGATTTTGAGGTAAAAGATCATGTGGATTTGGGAGAATGTATTGGTGGGTTAGATTTTGAGACTGGGGCAAAAATTACAGGTAGCCGTTTTGTCACCATGCATGGAGGGATTGCAAAGCTTCACAGAGCCTTGATTCAGTTCATGGTGGACACACATGTTGCCGAACATGGTTATACAGAAGTGTATGTTCCATATATTGTTAATTCTCAAAGTCTTACCGGAACAGGGCAATTGCCTAAGTTTGAAGAAGATTTATTTAAGCTTAATCACGAAAATGATTATTACTTAATTCCTACCGCGGAGGTGCCAGTTACTAATATCTGGCGTGACCGAATTGCTAAGGAAGATGAATTGCCAATCAAATATGTTTGTCATACACCTTGTTTTCGTTCTGAAGCAGGTTCTTATGGAAGAGATACGCGAGGAATGATCCGGCAGCATCAATTTGAAAAAGTAGAAATGGTGCAGCTGGTTAAGCCGGAATCTTCTTGGCGCATGTTAGAAGAATTGCTTAGTCATGCTGAGAATGTTCTACAAAAATTAAATCTCTCATACCGTGTAGTTACCTTGTGTACAGGTGACTTAGGATTTTCCTCTGCGAAAACATATGATATTGAAGTGTGGTTGCCGGCACAAAATACATATAGAGAAATTTCTTCGTGCAGCAACTTTTTAGATTTTCAGGCAAGAAGATTAAAAGCTAGATGGAAAAATACAGCGACTAAGAAAACTGAACATTTGCATACCTTAAATGGTTCTGGTTTAGCTATTGGTAGGACATTGGTTGCAATACTTGAGAACTATCAAGATAAAGAAGGAAATATTAATATTCCTGAAGCATTAAAACCTTACATGAATGGGCTCGAAAAGATTGTTAAGGAATAAAGAAAAAGCAATAAAAAAGCCAGCGCGGGTTGGGGCGCGCTGGCTTCGGAACCTACATTAAATTAATAACGTAGGTTTGGGGACTCGGTTAAGTAGTGCATCTACCTGATAACTATATTCTATCACAATATTGCTCATCAGTTTGTTTAGTTACCAATTGCAACTATAGGATTTACCGCAATATTACATGCAGCTTCACTTTAGCGATGTCTACTTTATAGCATATTTTAATTTTAGTTCATTAAATATTTTATGGCCACAATAAAAATATTAAAATCCCATTTTCCGCACAATGGTAAAATTGAATGGATAGGTTTAAGAAAAAAGACATCTAGAGAGATAACTACAGTTCATACTGCGGAATTGTTAATCAATCATGGAATTGCAGGAGATAAATCTGCACTAAAACCAGGTAGTAAAAGGCAAGTTACGTTAATTCAAGCGGAATATTTGCCGGTTATGGAATCATTTCTACAAAAGAAAATTTTGCCTGAGCAATTACGAAGAAATATTGTCGTCTCAGGAATAAACCTTAGTATTTTGTTAAAACAACAACTACTAATCAATGATACGGTCCTTGAAATTACCGGAAACTGCGCACCATGTAAAAAAATGGAAGAGGTCTTAGGCCTAGGCGCTTTTAATATGATGCGTAACCATGGCGGAGTTAATGCAATTGTCCGTGCTGGTGGGGTTATTAATATTGGTGACGAAGTTAAAGTGAGTGTGGAAGAAACTAATACAAAATCTATACAGCCAATGTTGCTTTAAATCATTGTTTAGAATTTTTACCGGCAAGAGATACGAATACTGATATCCATGCTGCTATAAATGATATGCCACCAAGTGGTGTAATCATTCCGAATTTTGTAATGCCAGTTAACGATAACGCATAAAGGCTTCCACAAAACACAATTAGTCCTATTAGCATCAAATATACGGATAGACGTAATGCTTTGTTAGGTGGGTGTTGATTAATAATTATTCCAACCACTATTAATCCTAATGCGTGATACAAATGATAATCTACAGCAGTGTTAAATACACTTATCATTCGCTCATTCAGTGTTTCTTTTAATGCATGGGCCGCAAACGCACCCAATAAAATTGCTAATACAGCATTGCCAGCACCCAGTAGGATCGCTAATCTAGACATATTGTAATATTGCCAGAATTTCTTTTAATAAGGAGAGATATTTTACATGCCTTCATTTGATGCAGTTTCTGAAGTAGATGCACACGAATTAAGTAATGCTATTGATCAAACCAGTCGTGAAATCAGCACTCGTTTTGATTTTAAAGATTCTAATGCAAAAGTAACATATGAGGATCCCAATATTCGTATTGAAGCTAAATCAGAATTTCAGTTGAGTCAGATTTACGACATCTTGATTACTAAAATGTCTAAGCGTGGTATTGATGTGATGTGTTTGGAGCGTGGCAAAGTAGAAGAGGCTAATATGTGTGCTCGGCAACCGATCATCCTTCGTCAAGGTGTTGATAAAGAAGTAGCTAAAAAGATAGTAAAGCTAATAAAGGACTCTAAAATTAAAGTTCAAGCGGCGATACAAGGCGAAAAAGTTCGTGTAACGGGGAAGAAGCGTGATGATTTACAGAAGGTAATGACCTTACTCAAAGAGTCAGATATAGGTATACCTTTGCAGTTTGATAATTTCCGTGATTAGTTTTTCAGTGATATTAAAGTAATAAAAAGCCTCTCGTTTGAGAGGCTTTTTATTTGATCGAAAGTGTTAGCGGCTAACAAGCCACATCAAGCCACCAACAAACAGTATAACCAAGACAATTGGAAACAAGAATGCTTGCCAATCTCCTT